>JAOZTV010000081.1 GCA_029939015.1 Candidatus Aminicenantota bacterium | reverse complement strand
CTTCCATAAATACAAAAACAAACGTTGGTATAAAATTACGTCCAACAGTACTATTCTATTATCAAACTATCCTCAAAAATATTTTTATTATTTATAAAAACAATATACCTGTATTTTCCAGATTTCAGCAATCCCACCTTATCTGTAAATATTATATAGTCATAATATTTGCCATCTTCACCGAATTCAAAGGATAATTCAGTTTTTAATTTATTTTTCTTATAGAATTTTACAAAAAGTTTATTCTTATTTTCAACTTCTTTAAGTTTTAAATACAAAAAAAACGGAGATGTGATTTTATTGTTCTTAAAAGATATTTTTTTAATCTTGTCATTTGAATTTTTAATGTTTTTTAAAAATAATATTTCAGAAATATATGGGTCGTTTAAAAAAGGAAGCTGATCTACCTTAACACCACAATTTACAAAAAGCAAAACTCCAATAAGTATTATAGTGTTAAAACTTTTATAAAAAATTTTTTTAATGCTAATGAGTAACCTCCTTGTATTTTAAATACATTTCTAAAGTTCTTTTCAATAAAAACTTCCATTGTTTGCAGTCTTTTTTCTTTATAATAATAAATTAAAAAAGAAGACAAAGTGATTTTTTTAGGAAAAAATACCTTGCCTGTAAAAAGTACTGATTCAAGCAATAAGTCATTTCCTGTCAGGAATTTTAACCCTATATCATATTTGCTTGCCTTAATAAGATTAATATTAAATTTCAAATTCTTAGTATTATAACCTTCTACCCAAAAGCTATCTGTCTCGTAATGAGATATAATTCCATAGTCAACTGACATTTTTAAATTTCCAAAACCTTTTTGTAATGAAATTGCAGTATTAAAATCTGTATAGTTTTCAATTTGATTATCCCAAATCTGGTTTATTGAAAGTATTGGCAAAACACTAAAACCAAGGGGCAAGCTAATACCGCTTGACCTGACATTTAATGTAAATCCGGGCGATATTTTCTCAGTGACTTGTTCTCCTATTGGGATTTCTGAAAACATATAGAATGTAGAGAGGTCAAAACCTATATTCTTATTTAAAAAAGATAGAGTATTAAAATTAAAATTAAATGAAAAATTCTTTTTAAGACTTGCCTCAATAAAATTTTTACTTATATTATAACTTGAAGAGATATTATAAAAATTTCCTGTAAATGCTATGGATGAAGAGAAATCCATCGTATCTGAAATAAATGTATCTTTAAATGTTTTTCTATTTAATCCAAGATTAATGGACAATTTTTTAAATAAATTTAAAGGAGTAGATATTCCATAAGAATAGCTCTTTTTAAGGTTATGAGAAAAATTTATGCTTGGCACAATAAGTCTAAACATACTTAGAGTAAAGCCTGTTTTAAAATCATAAAATACTTCCTTGTCTTTTCTTCCACTTATAGTTTGTGAAATAAAATACTTATAAGATTTATGAGATTTTCTATGTTCAAAAACCATATTAAATGTCATATCGTCTGAATTTGCAAGCAATGAAAGGTCAAGGGTTTTTTTTTTATTAATTAATAATTCATTTTTACCAGAAAACAAAACCCCTCTTTTCGGTTCACCAAGATTAAAAAGACCTTTTTCAAAAAACTTAAATGTATTATCACCCTTTAGGAAACTCCCCCTTGCCCTTAATAAAACAGACATAGTAAGTCCATAAATCCCTGAATAATTTAATGATTCGGGATATATCATAGTTTTCTCAGGAATATTCCCTCTTTTTATTGTAAATTTTTTAAAAGGAAGTGATGGGAAACCCATAATATAGGGAATAACCTTTTTGGCTTTAATTTTTCTCTTATTTCCTATACGAAATTCTTTAAATTCATAATAAAGAGCTCCTTTCTTTAAATCTTCAAGTTTTATTTTTTTTATTATCAATTCTTTGCTCTTTTTACCTGCTTTAAAGGAACTTGTTATTTTATCTTTATATAATTCAGTATAATATTCTAAGGGCGGACCTTTAAAGAAAAAACTATCATATTTTTCAGTTTTATTATCTTTTATAATTTCTATATTCCCGAGAAGCACGCCCTCCATTTTTTTTATATCAAAATATAAAGTTTGCCCCTTAATTAACTTATTTTCATATTTTAGACTAATATTGCCACTACCATATAAATAATTATCATCATCACTATAAATAAAATAATCACCAGAAAAGTTAAAATATTTATCAGCACTCAAAGTAAGAGGTAATAAAAAAATCAATAATAAAAAAGTTAACTTAACCCAAACAAACTTTAGCATGATTTATTGCTTAATAAGCGTGAGGAGCTCTAAATGCATTTTTTCTTTTTTCCCAAAGCATTTTTAGCATTTGACGAACTTACGACTTTTTTACCTGTTTTTGCTTCAAGTTCTTTGCGAGCAACTTTGGCAACATTACCACCTTGCTTGGCTATGGTTTTGCTTTCTTCAAAGCTTTTCGGATTTGTGACTTCCGAAATATCTTTAGTTGAGGCTTCGGCAAGCATATTAAGGATTAGTTCTGTATTGGTCATATTGTCTCTCAGATTTTCTTTCTTCAAACCTTTTAAGATTTTATATTCTTTTGTCGTTTTATCAGACCATGCTTTGGTAATAATATTTGTTAAAGTGGCAAATTGTATTCCCTCTTTTAATCCTCGTTTTTTCCATTCATCAGTTAATTCTTTGCGTATTTCAATACTTTTCAACCGTTGATTAATCCAATTTTCCGAATAACCCAATTCCAAATATTGTTTCAATGCTCTATCGATAGAAATTTCAGGGTCTTGCATTTCGTCTAAGCGTTCGGATGCAATCTGTGCAAGCCATAGTTTAAATGGTTCAGCTTTAGGCGAAGGTATTGACTGAATAAGCCTGAAAAGTTGTTCAGTATCAACAACATCAGTTTTACGCATTTTTCCATCAGCAGCAAGCATTTTCAAACCGTGACAATTCGTCACGGTTTCATTTCCTTCTGCTTTTAATCTTTGTTTCAATTTTCGCCAATAAGCTTGAGGGTTTTTGCTATCTGTTAAAGTAGCAATAACATCTACAATTGATATATACCATTTTTCATCATCACTATCCCAATAAGTTCTTATTTTGCTGTCTTCATATAATTGTATTTTGTCTTGTTTACTCATAATTAACCTCCAAATTTATTAAGGTAGAGAAACTTTGTATATCTGTCCATTTATATTTGATATATAGATAATGTTATCATCGCTTGTTATACCAGCAATATCTGTTGCAGGCGACCTAAATACATTTAGTATTTCCCCGCCCATTGAAAAAGAATAAATTGAATCCGTCTGATCATTGGCTACTAATAATCCTCCATTATAAGTACATAAACCACTTAAATCTATTCCTGATACTTCAAAAAGCCTGATTGAATCTCCTGTTTCTATATCCAAACTAAAAATAGACTTTGATCTATTATCAAAAACAATTAGTTTATCTTCTAAGAAACAACAATATTGAGGATAAATATCTGATGTAAGTATCTGTTTTACTAGCTCACCTGACAAGGAATCATATACCTGTATATTATTATCACCATTACATATATATAATCTTCCTTCGAATAAAGCAATACCATTGCCAGATTTCCCTGAAATTGATCTGATTATTGTCCCGGACTCAACATCAATCATATATGTGCCCGACAAGGTTGTTTTCCAAATTTTCCCATCCTTATAGTCAATATCCCCTATGCCAGAAACTGTAGTGTCTATTATTTTTATTAATTTTGCAGATTCTTTTGATGCATTAGGGTCAAGAGGATTATTAAAAGAAATATCCCTGCATGAATTAAAAATGGCAATATATACCAAAATTAATACTATTATTTTTAATTTCACCTTTAACTCCGCTTTTATTAGAAAATTTTAAATCAAAAAGATGTGTCAAAAAAACCATACCTGTACCTATTAAAAACAAATTTCTTGTTCTAAATTTATTTTCTGCTTTTTCTCTTAAAAGTATAACTTCATTAATGTCATTGGATAGTAAGTATTGCTTGTGAAAATCATTACCGTTATTATTATTAACAACTGCACCCAAAATCCCAAAAAGGAAAGAACTTAATAATAAACTCCCTTTAATGATTTTTTTCTCTTTGAGTTGAAATACACCCGGTATAATTTTTATTATTGAAACTTCTGTTTCAATGTTTTTTGACATAATATTAAAACTAAATAATAAAATTATTAAAAATAGATTAAGCCTTTTCATACCTATTTTTTTGATTTTTTTAATGCAAAAAACAACCTATTGATTATATCTTCTTTACTCTGAATTACCTTCATACCTAAATCGTGAATACTGCTTTTTCCCATCATTTTAATTCTATCCGCTATATAATTAAAATTTTGTTCAGGATCATTCTCTTTATCATCTGTTATCATGTCTTTTAAAAGATCAAGTTGCCTGTCCATTTCATTTGTTGCAGTTTTTTTTACTATTCGTTCGGTTTTTTTTTTAGGCTGAGCTAGTCCAAGTGATTCCATTAAGTCTATTTCCCAGTCATTTTTAATTAAACTCTTCTTTTTTTCCTGATATCGTTTCATTACCATATAAGGTATTCCATATTCTGCTGATTTTTCTACCATTCTCTCATCCATTATCCAACCAAGATTTGTTATTGAAATATTAGCTGAAACTGATTTATATATTTTATCAATGAAAGGGTTTATTATATCTTTAGTTGATTCCTTAACATCATTAAATTGATTTAATACAAAATAAACCTTATAATTTTTCAAATAATTTTTAACAATCTGAATTATAAATCTATCCTTATGAACTCCTTCCAATTTAACAATTAAATCATCAAAATTCTGTTCCTCATCATAACTACTTTCAAAATCCAAAAGAATATTTTCTAGGGCACTTAGCTCTCTTTTATACATTGTTTCTTTACTAAACTTACCATACTTATCAAGATTTAATAATAGATTAAATACTCTTAATAGAGAAGCTTTAACCATTTCAGCAGCAGATAAAGTTGCCGCCTTGATTTTGGGGGTAAAAATAAGGATTCCGGTATTACCTGTCGGCAAGAAATCAAGAATATCATCGTCAAGACCAGCCTTATGATCAATTATCAAATAATCTGCATCTAATTTATTAAGAGATCGTATTAATTTTATTTTATTGTCTTTGCTGAAATTTACTATATCATGAATAAAATTTTTTGGTGATGCGATCATTGAAAAATTAGAGAATAAATTTTCAGGATCAATATTTTTGTCTAATTTTGTTAAACAGGATTTCAAGGAAATATCTTTTTTAAAGAAATGAAAAAGATCATTTTCAAAAGGTAGATCAACAAAATGTCTTAAGCTTGAAGTGCCTGTATCTAAGTCTAATAATATTGTTTTATGGTGTTTGGATAGAGAAAGTGCTAGGTTAAGGGCAAATGTTGTTTTACCAACACCGCCCTTTCCTGAACTGATAGGTATAACTCTCATTAAGGATGATACTATTTTGGAAAATTTTTGTCCAGTACTTTATTCCATTCTATAAGTCTATCTGAAACCTTATCCAATAATTCTTTTGCGTCACCTTCAATAATAATAGATTCAATCTTATCATTCCCTTCAATTGCATCAATAACAGCCTGATCGTCTTCTGAAATAACTTTACCAAAAACTGTATGATTATCATCAAGCCATGGTGTTTGAAGATGAGTTATAAAAAATTGACTTCCATTTGTCCCAGGACCTGCATTTGCCATTGACAAAACACCTGGACCATCATGCCTGAGACTTGATACAAATTCGTCTTCAAAATTATAACCCGGACCACCTGTTCCCATACCATCAGGACATCCACCCTGAACCATAAACTCAGGAATAACTCTATGAAAGATTAGCCCATTATAATAACCTCTGTTAATTAGATTTACAAAACTTCCACAAGTAACAGGAGTTTCTTCCCAAAAAAGCTTGATCTTAATAATACCCTTATTAGTATTAATTACTGCAATAATATCGTTTGTCTTTTCCATTATTTTCTCCTTTTAATTTATTTTATACTTACTCTATTCCCATTCAATTGTACCCGGAGGTTTTGACGTCATATCATAAGTAATTCTATTAATTCCTTTTACTTCATTAACCATTCTTGTTGAAACTGTTCTTAAAAAATCCTCAGGAGGATAGTACCAGTCTGCCGTCATACCATCAACTGAAGTTACAAGTCTTATAGTTGCAACATATTCATAAGTTCTTACATCACCCATAACACCAACAGTCTTAATAGGAAGTAAGACTACAAAGGATTGCCATATTTCATTATAGAGATTAAAATTATCAAGTTCTTCTTTTAAAATTGCATCAGCATCCTGAAGAATTCTTACTTTTTTCTTGCTTACTGCTCCAAGTATTCTGATAGCAAGACCAGGTCCTGGAAAAGGATGCCTGTTTACAAATTTGTCATCAAGTTTTAATTCTCTTCCAATTGCCCTGACTTCATCTTTGAAAAGTTCTCTAAAAGGCTCAATTAACTCCCAGTCCATTTTTTCTGGCAAACCACCAACATTATGATGACTCTTTATAGTTGCAGCAGGACCTTTTACCGACACCGATTCAATAACATCAGGATAGAGTGTTCCCTGCGAAAAATATTTGATTTTCCCAAACTGCTTAGCCTCTCTTGCAAAAACCTCAATAAATGTTCTGCCAATTATTTTTCTCTTTTTTTCAGGGTCTTTTACATTTTTAAGCTTATTAAGAAAATCTTCTGAAGCATCAACTCCAATTACCTTTAAACCAAGGTCATCTTTGAATTTCTTCATAAGACTGGTAAATTCATTTTTCCTTAATACACCATTATCAACAAAAACAGGGATCAACTGATCTCCTATTGCCTTTTTCAATAATAGAGCAAGAACAGTGGAATCAACACCTCCACTTAGTCCAAGTATTACTTTCTCTTTTCCAACCTTTGTTCTAATACTCTTTACACTGGTTTCGATAAAGCTTTTCATAGTCCAATTTGATTTTAATTTTGATATCTTAAATAAAAAATTAGATATCAATCTTTTACCATCTTTGGTATGAACAACTTCAGGGTGAAACTGAACCCCATATATTTTCCTTTTATCAGATTCAATCACAGCTATCTCAGTGTTTTTTGTACTTCCTGTAATTAAAAAATCATCCGGATAATCAGAAATCTTGTCTCCGTGACTCATCCAGACAGATGTATTGTCTTTAAGTCCTTCTAATAAAAGTGTTTTTTTTAAAATATTTAATTTTGCATGACCGTATTCTCTTTCTTTTGCTCCCTTTACCTTCATTCCTGAGTGTATGGCAAGAAGTTGTAGTCCATAGCAAATACCAAGGACAGGAATACCTAATTCCAGAATTTTCTTATCAATTTGTGGAGCGTCTTTTTCATACACACTTGACGGGCCACCAGATAATATTATTGCACCTGCATTAAAATCTCTAATTTTATCAATTTCATGATTAAAAGGAACAATCTCAGAATATACGCCAAATTCTCTAACCCTTCTTGCAATAAGCTGAGTATATTGAGAACCAAAATCAAGAATAAGAACTTTGCTTTTATCCATTAACTACTCTCCATAACAATATCTTGAGATTATATCATATATGAAACAAAAATGGATATTGTAAAATATTTAAAAAGAAGAAATTTTATGATATAATTTTAATGTTCAAATTAAATGAAGGAGATTGGTGGGTAATGGACAATTCACAAAACGATTTTGTGCTTGGTATTTTAGCAGAGTTAGATTTTTTTTCTGATCTTGACTATACATCTCTTTCTCAATTAAGTAGCCTCTTTGAAGAAAGGATATTTAATTATAATGATAGAATTTTTGAAGAAGACAGCCTCGGACAATCTATGCTGGTCATCATTTCAGGCGAAGTACGAATAACTCAAATATCAGAGGATTCTTCAGAAGAAGCCCTTATAATTCTTAAAAAAGGTGATCTTTTTGGTGAAATGGCACTTATTGAGGAAATGCCAAGGTCAGCTACTGCAATTGCTCACTCCAATTGTGTAATACTTGAAATAAATAGGGATAAATTTGTTAATTTTATTAATAAAAACCCTGAAAATGGTGTTAAAATACTCTGGAAATTAACAAAAACATTGTCTTCACGATTGAGAGAGACAGACAATAAACTTAAAACATTTATAAGTTTGTCAAAATGGGTTTAAAAATGGTATCAATGACTATACTACGTTCGTTTAGATTATCATTAGGTATTGTAATTTCAATTTTTATTACATCTGGCACTCTAAAATAGGATTCGTGCAGGTATTGTGCCCACTCAACAATTATAATATTTTCCCCAAGTTCTTCATCAATTTCAGGAGATATTAATCCAGATTGGTCGGTCATAGAATCTCCAATTCTATACATATCAAAATGACATAGATACGTTTTCTTATCTGAACTATATCTATTTTGAAGCGTAAAGGTAGGACTTACAATTTCGTTTTCCGAGATGCCAATTCCCTCTGCAATACCCTTTGTTATAAGAGTTTTGCCCATACCTAAATCCCCTGATAAAAGAATTAATTCATTTCCTTTCAATAAGGAACCTATCTTATTTCCTATAGATTTCGTTTGCTCAGGAGATTGAGAATTTAGATTTAAAATCATTTATTTTCACAATTGCTTCAGGTAAAAATTCAATAATATCAGATGCTGTCATTGAAAGTTCACCGTATGTTTCTTTTGCCATATCTCCAGCCCACCCATGTATAAAAACTGATGCTGCTAGGATTTTATTTATTGGAACTAAATCAACAAACTGAGCTAAAAAGCCTGTAATTATACCACTTAAAACATCCCCACTACCTGCTGTTGCCATACCGGGATTACCAGTTTGATTTATATATATACTACCATCAGGTGAGGCTATTATAGTGTGATGTCCTTTTAATACAAGATAAATACTATTCCTTACTGCAAAATCAGATGCTAAGGCAATCCTATTATTTTTAATTTCGTCTTTGCTTTTACCTGTCAATTTTGAAAACTCACCGGGATGAGGGGTTAGTATTATTGACTTGTTATTCTGTCCCAATAAATTTGTTCCAGATATCAAATTGATTGCATCGGCATCAAGAACGACTGGACAGGTAGCTTTGCCAAGTACTATCTTAACAATATTCTTTGAATTAGTGTCCATGCCCATTCCAGGACCTGCCAGAATTATATCTGATTTTTTTATTCTATCAATCAAGTCATTTGGCTCAGAATATATCTTTGTCATTAATTCGGGCATTGCGTTAATAATTACATCTCTATTTTGATTGGATACAGCAACAGTACAAAGTCCTGCGCCTGATCTTAATATAGCCTTTGAACTTAAAATTGATGCACCTGGTTTATCTTTTGAACCTGAAATATTTAAACAATGTCCAAAATTTCCCTTATGGCTATCAAACTTTCTTTCATTTTTTATAAAACAAATATCTTTAAGCTCAATTATATTTAGTTTTGGTTTTGTATGAAGAATTGACTTTTGAGGAAGACCAATGTCTGCAATAAATGTCTTCCCACAATACAAATTACCATCAGGATAGATATGAGAGGTTTTTAAAGTTTGAAGAGCAATTGTCATATTAGCCTTAATAATTCCTTGATTATCAAGCTCAAATTGATCAGATAAACCAGAGGGAACATCAATTGATACAATATTAATGCCTGTATCATTAATATATTTAATAATCTCTATATAAAAACTATTGTTTAACGGTTTATTTAGACCAGTACCAAAAATTGCATCAATTATTATTGTTTTACCTGAGTTATAATCTTTAAATAAAACAGGAAGTTCTTCAGGTTTTGAAACTATTAAATATTTATAATCCAAATTTTTATATATATTAAAATTTATTAAAGGATCCTTTTTCAACTCATCAATTGCACATAGCAATACAAGTTCTACCTCATATCCTGATTCTGCAAGTAAACGAGCAATACCAATCCCATCACCACCGTTATTACCTTTTCCTGCAAAAACAATGACATTATTATAAATGTTTTTTGGATATGTTTTAAAAATAATTGACGCTGACCTTCTACAGGCATTCTCCATTAATACAATTGATGTAATTCCCATTTTATTAATAGCATGGGAATCAGCATTTTGCATCTGTTTTGCAGATAAAACAAACATTATAACCTCAATTTAGGTATTAATCTTTTTTGGAATCTGCTTCATCAAAAATTGAGGCAAATACTCCTCCAAAAGCACCATCATCTTTATAGGCAACCTTCTCTTCTTTCGTTTTTTTAGATTTTTTCTTCTTTGAAAGAACTTTTTCTTTCAATTCTTCAAGCTCAATATCAGTTTTAATATCTTCAATATCAATTTTGTCATCCTTGTCTTCAATACGTTTTTTACCCTTAGATGGCTTTTCGTTTTCATTTTCAAATACAGGTTTTTTCACAGGCTCTTTAACTTTAGCTCTATGGTCTTTCTTTTCTGTGCTAAGAGGATCTACAAAGGCTACAGGCTCTTCTTTTTTAACAAAAACTTTTCTTTTTACAGGTTCAACTTTCTTTTTTTCTTTATCATCCTGTTCCTGTTTTAAAGTCTCTTTTAAACGCATCTCATTTTCACGTTTTACTCTTCGCTCTTCTCTTTTAATTTTTATAGCTTCGAGCCTTTCATCTTCCTCTTCTTTTTGCTCTTTATATATCTCAACAGTTTTTTTCTGAACCTCTTCTTTAGTTTCTTCAATTCTCTTTGTTTCATCTTCTTCAATATTTAAAATTGCATTTGAATCAAGATAGAATACTCCGGAAAACTTCTCGGATGGAATGAATTCAATATTGCCAAGCAATACATTTAGAACTAGTTCAAAAGGAGTTGGATAAATTAGATCAATTATATGATACAACCTGAAAGCATGGATTTCATAATTTTTCTCTTTTTTCCCAAAATCAAGAAAAACCTTATGTACCAATT
>JAOZTV010000363.1 GCA_029939015.1 Candidatus Aminicenantota bacterium | reverse complement strand
AATTATTGCTTTTTAACTTTTTTACGGAATTCTTGTAGCCCTATACAATTATTTGAAAGAATCTTTTTTCTATGTTAATATGAATTTGGGTAAATTATGAAAGATGCTTACTTAAATATAATACATATCTGTCTTAAAGTAATTGGATTTATCCATCTACTTTATATATTCATTTGCTCATATCCTCTTTATGGCCTGAGTCCAAATAAACCTATCCATCAAAACATGCAAACCACATGGTCATCAAAGCAGGGATTGCCTTCAGATAATATTACCGATGTTTTACAGGATAAAAGAGGGTTTATATGGATCGGAACTTTTAATGGCTTGGTTAAATTTGATGGAGTTCATTTTGAGATATTTACACATAAGACCAGAAAAGATTTTAAAAGTAACTCTGCAACAAAATTATTTGAAGATTCGAAAGGCAGAATGTGGATAGGAACAAATGGTAATGGACTTGCCAAATATAAAGATAATAAATTCACTATGTATACAATAGAAAAAGGTCTATTATCAAATTATATTAATGCTATATGCGAAGATAATTATGGCATGATCTGGATTGGTACAAGAAAGGGACTGGTTTATTTGGATCAGTCAGGAAAAATATCAGTTCCAAGTATTAATGGGTTAAAGAATAACCTGGTCACTATGATATATAAAGATTTGAACGGAAAAATGCTATTTGCCTTTGAAAAAAGTGGATTATATGAATTGTCACCAGAAGGAATAATCAAATCAGTTTATAACAATCCCATGAAGAAACATATAGTACTTTCAATATTAATGGAAAAAAAAGATAAAATCTGGTTTGGAACTCGGGATAATGGATTGTATGTACTTGAAAAAGGTTCTTTAAAGCATTTCCCTATTTTAGATAATATCAGAGTAAAAACCATCAATAATATTAAATTGGGTAAGCTTGGTAGCATTTGGATATGCAGTGATTCAGGTCTTTTCAGGTTTTATGAAGGCAAATACACAAGTTATACAGAAAAAAATGGATTAAGTAATAACCAGACAGTTGGTCTTTATGAAGACAAAGAGGGAAATGCCTGGATAGCAACATCAAGGGGCGGACTTATTAAACTTAGTGAAAGTAAGTTTTACACAATATCAACCAGGCATGGGCTCGCACATGACACAGTTAATGCAATAATGAGAGCGAAAAACGGTGATTATTGGATCGGTACAGATAGGGGGATAAGTATATACAATGATGGAAACTTTTTAGATAATCCACTTTTAGAAAAACTGTCTAAAATTAGAATACGCCATATAATTCAGGATAGCACTGGGAAAATCTGGTTATGCACCTATAGTAAGCTTGGCGTTGTTACATATTTTAAAGGTTCGATAAAAACTTATTCAAAAGATGATGGATTAAGCAGTAATCGTTGCAGATTTGCTCTTGAAGACAAGGACGGTAGGATATGGATAGGAACAGCCAACGGGCTCAACTCCATTATGGATGGTAAAATAAGGACTTATTTAAAAAAAGATGGCCTTGAAGACACCTATATATTGTCTCTCTTTAACGATTCCAAAAACAATATGTGGGTAGGTACAAATGGCGGCGGTGCTAGTGTATTAAAAAAAGAAAAATTTACTTCTTACTCAAAAAAAGACGGACTTGCATCAGATCTGGTTTTTTCTATCTTTGAAGACTCAAAAAACAATTTATGGTTTACCACCAATAATGGTTTGAGCAGGTATAGAAATGGAACTTTCATAAACTATTCCGTAAAGGACGGCTTAATAGGAAATGCAGTATTTCAAATACTTGAAGATCCTACTGGAAAATTCTGGATGACAGCTGATATTGGTATATTCACTGCTGATATTAATGATATGGATGCTTTTGCAAACAGAAAATTAGATAAGGTAAATATGACCTTATATAATAGCTCTGACGGGCTTATAGGTTCATCAACTCCAGTCTCCTGGGGAATTCAAACTTCTGATAGTCAAATATGGTTCCCAACCCTGAAGGGAATAGCAATTGTTGATACTGTATCACTTTCAACAAATATGCATAAACCACCTGTATTTATTACGAGTATAAATGTGGACAATAAAAAATATTCATCGAAAAAACCATTGATTTTAAAACCGGACTATAAGAGGATCAATATTGATTTTACAGCTCTAAGTTTTGTAGTTCCAGAGAAGGTCAAATTCAAATATCTGTTGGAGGGCTTTGATGACGATTGGTCTAAAACAACATCCAGAAGATCTGCATCATATACCACTCTTCCCCCTGGAAACTATACATTTAAAGTGATCGCAGTTAATAACGATGGAATATGGAATATGGAAAGTGCTCAGATTAAAATAATCCAGAAACCCTATTCTTATCAAACTATCTGGTTCACACTCCTTTTAGTACTTGTTTTTTTTATACTTGTTTTTATAGTATTTTTCCTTAGGATCAGGAGTCTTCGTCAAAGCGAATTAAAATTAGAAAAACTTATCATTGAAAGAACTAAGGAATTGGTGAATTCCAAATCAGAACTGGAAAAAGCAAACAAGATCTTAAACAGGATATCTATTACTGATAGTTTAACCGGCCTTCCAAATAGAAGAAAATTTGATGCTTATCTTTCAAGTGAATGGAAACGGAGTATAAGATTGCAAAAACCTATTTCTATAATACTTATAGATATTGATTTTTTTAAGACATATAATGATGAATATGGCCATCAAGCCGGTGACAATTGCTTACAAAAAATTGCTTCTGCTCTTTCAAATTCTATTAAACGGAGCAGTGATCTTATGGCCAGATATGGAGGAGAAGAATTTGTTGCAATCCTTCCTGAATCTGATAAGAACGCAGCCATTACTGTTGCTGAGAGAATTAAAAAAAATGTTGAAAATCTAAAATTAAAGCATGAGAAGTCCAGTGTAGCTGCATTTGTGACGGTTAGTTCAGGTACATCTACAACAATACCTGGCCATAAAGATCTTTGTGAAACTTTATTAAAAAAATCTGATACAGCTTTATATCGCTCAAAATCTGACGGTAGGAACCGGGTAAGTTCTAATTGATTTTATAAGAGAAAATCTTGCCT
>JAOZTV010000362.1 GCA_029939015.1 Candidatus Aminicenantota bacterium | reverse complement strand
AATATTGTCATTTGACTTATCATAATCTAATCCAATGGGAATTGCTCAATCCATTTATAGTTTATGTTTTTTCTATCTTTATCTTCTTTTTTTATTAAATAATTTCCTAATAATAAATAATCCATATCTGTATTTTGAAATACCCTTAAAGCATCTTCCGGTTTATTTACAATTGGCTCACCCCTGATATTGAACGATGTGTTGATGATGACCGGACAAGCTGTCTGATTATAAAATTCCTTGATTATATTATAATAAAAAGGATTTGTCTTTTTATTTACCGTATGTATTCTCGCTGAATAATCAACATGGGTTATGGCAGGAATGACCGACCTTGCAATATCAAGTTTACCTAAACCATTTTTAAGAGTTTCATCTTCAGATAAATTGTTTTTCTTATCTTCTTTAATATTATAAACTAATAACATATAGGGAGAAGGCTTAGCAAAATCAAAATAATCTCCTGTATGTTCTTCTAAAAGAGATGGAGCAAAGGGACGAAAGGACTCACGAAATTTAATTTTTATATTCATTAGCTTTTGCATATTTTTTGACCTTGCATCTCCAATGATACTTCTATTACCCAAGGCTCTGGGGCCATATTCCATTCTTCCAGAAAACAGCCCTATCACATTTTCATTCTTTAGAAGTTCTGCAATCTTGATAGGTAATTTCTGCTCATCTAATTTCTTATATTCGATTTTGTTCTTCTCTAAAAATGATTCAATCTCATCTTTCTTATAAGATGGACCTAAGAGTGAACCTTTTTGCAAATCATTAATATTATCGGTAATACGTTTGTTGTTTTGATGATGATACCAGATATATAAGGCTGCTCCCAGAGCAGCACCAGCATCTCCTGAGGCTGGCTGTATCCATATATTCTTAAATATCTGTTTTTTTAATATCTTACCATTTGCAACACAGTTTAAGGCTACTCCTCCTGCAAGAGATAAATTATCTCCGCCATATTCTTTTTTAGTATGTCTTATTATCTTTTCTACAATCTCTTCAAGAACAAACTGCACTGAGGCTGCCATATCCATATCCAGCTCTCTGATATCAGTCTCACTCTTCCTTGGTTTTGCTCCAAATAATTTATGAAATTTATTATTAGTCATAGTCAAACCTGTATGATAATTAAAAAAATCTAAATTTAATCTAAAGGAACCATCATCTTTTACATCAATAAGATTATCATATATTTTATTGACATATTTTGGTCTGCCATAAGGGGCAAGCCCCATTAATTTATATTCTCCTGAATTAACCCGAAAACCATTAAAATAAGTAAATGCCGAGTATAATAAACCTAATGAATGAGGAAAGTTTATAGCTTTATTTATTTCAATTTTGTTTTCTGTACCCCTGCCAATAGTAAGAGTCTCCCATTCCCCAACCCCATCAATTGTAATAATTGCAGACTCCTTAAAAGGAGATGGAAAAAAAGCAGATGATGCATGAGACTCATGGTGTTTGATAAATGATATATTATCACAACCCGTATGCTCTTTGATAATCTGTTTGATAAATAATTTTTCTTTAAACCAGACAGGCATTGCACTCAAAAAACTTCTAAGTCCCTTTGGAGCAAATTGAACATAGGTTGATAATAATCTCTCAAACTTCAAAAAAGGTTTCTCATAAAAAACAACCTTATCAATATCACCTGCTGATAAATTACAATACTCATAGGCATTTTTTAATGCATTGATCGGAAATCCTGCATCATGTTTTTTTCTGGAAAACCTCTCTTCCTGAGCGGCATATAAAATCTCTCCATCTCTGATAATTGCTATCGCACTATCATGATAAAATGCTGAAATACCTAGTATTGTCATGATTGATAAGGCAAGTAGGCAGGGAGGCAAATAGGCAGGGAGTTAACACCAAGTTCTAATTCATTCAGGAAGTGGGACTTTAGTCCCGCATGAAATTTATATTTGTAGTTAATTGGCGAGGCTAAAGCCTCACTTCCTGTCTTTCTCATTGCCTCTCTGCCTCCCTGCCTTATTACTTTCACTTTCCCACTTTCTCAAACGCAGCCTTAGGCTTTGATGTACTAATTACCATACCACCTGTTGCCTTAGCCAATTTAGAAAACACATTATATACATCACCTGAAAATTCTTTTATTTGCATTCCGCGTCTTTTCTTTTCCCTACCCTTTATATAGAAAAAATTTAATGTTGTAGAAGAGGCGTTTAATGCTTTACTGACATTTTCTACATTGATAAACTCTTCACTGCTGTCATGAGCAAAAACTTCCATAGCATCAAATTTAATATCAGGGTTTTTTCTTAAAGCTTCCATAACATCACGGTTAGGTATAATTCTTAACTCTTTTTGATAGACTACATAAATATAAGATTTACCATCCAACTTCTTTAACATATCTGCAAGTTTTAAAAATAATGATTCATTAAGTTTTCTTAAATTACGCATCTCCTTTAATAAAGTTTTATAATTTACAAGCTGATTTTTCAAAGTACTAACACCTGAAGATGAACCAAAACCACCTCCCGAAGGATTAACTCCATTCCCAATTTCAATAACTGCCTGTTTCATACTCCCTAATATTTGCTTATAGCTGGAAGTACCTCCAATAATATCCCGTTTCAGAACATTTTTTGTAAGTTTAATCAGTTTTTTTGCAGACTGTACCTGTCTTGTCTTCTGTGAAAAATTATAAGGTTTTACAGGTGAAAATATAGTTAATCTATCCTCTGCTTTGAGCATATCATTAAATATATACTCAACGGTCTCAGATATCTTCGGAGTATAATCAGTTACCTGAAAGATAATAATATAATTAGAGCCAACCTGCTTTTCCTTTTTTGTCTCTGCATTTACATTTAATGCTACCAATAATGCCAATACAATAATTCCTAAAATTAATTTCTTTTTCATCTTTCCTCCTATAGTATTTATTTTTATATAATTATTTCTTTTAATATATCTTCAATTTTATAAGAATAGGGCGAACACATAGGTTCGCCCCTACATTCAATCTTGCAAAGCACACAAAATCTAAGCGTGAGGTCGTCATCACTGTAGCGTGCCCCGCAGGGAGTGAAGTATGTCTGAACGACTG
>JAOZTV010000361.1 GCA_029939015.1 Candidatus Aminicenantota bacterium | reverse complement strand
GAAAAGGTAAAGAACCATCACCTCCTAAGAAAATGGGTATTGGTATGATGATTCTTGGTGCTGCATGGATACTTATGACCGTTGTTGCATTAGGTCTTGATAGTCCTGCTTCATTAGAGAGTATAGGTGGCGTTTCATCAGTACTTGTTACTCCATACTGGCTGATAGCAATGTATTTCGTAATGACAGTTTCAGAATTGTTTATAAGCCCAATGGGACTGGCTTATGTGTCAAAAGTATCTCCTCCAAAATTAAAAGGAACTATGCAGGGTGGTTGGCTTGCTGCAACTGCAATTGGAAATATGTTTTCAGGTATAGTAGGTATTCCTTATGAAAAATATGAATTATGGCAGACATACGGATTACTTGTATTAACTTCGTTAATTGCCGGTGGTTTAATGTTCTTCATGCTTAAAAAGCTTGAAAAAGCAGCTACATCATAGAATATAAAAAGATTAGGGGCAGATTCTAAATCTGTCCTTCTCTTTGGAATTGTTAATACATGGGCGAACACATAGGTTCGCCCCTACGAAATGTAATGGTATATTAATGAATATGTAGGGGCAGACCTATGTGTCTGCCCTTATAGTATAAATGAGATTATTTGAATCAAAGGATTTATCAAATATTTAATAAATTCAAGGAACATAAATGAAAAAAATAATTAAAAGAATCATAATTGGTGTATTTACTTTCATAATTTTACTATCTTCAATAGTATTCTTCTATCTAAAAAGCACTCTTGGTAGAATAGATGGACAAATAACTATTTCAGAACTGAAGAAAAATGTAATAATTAGCCGTAATGAATTTGGTGTTCCTAAGATAGAGGCTAAAAATCAGGAAGATATGTTCTTTGCAATTGGATATACTCATGCATCTGATAGGTTATTTCAGATGGATATGATTAGACGGCTTGCTACAGGAAGATTATCTGAGGTAATGGGTAAAAGAACTCTTGGTATTGATAAAAAATATAAAGACCTTATGATTGAGGAATCTATTGAAAATAGTTTAAAAGACGGTTTACCAAATGAAATAAACAAGATTTTAATTAATTATTGTAAAGGTGTAAATTATTTTATTAAAAATGAGACCTTAGCTCCTGAGTTTAAAGTTCTAGGTTATAAACCGGAGGAATGGAAGATAAAAGACGTTTTAAGTATTTTTAAGAATATGGAAAACATCCTTGCAGGCTCAGGATATGAATTAGGCAATTATAAAATTATTAAAGCTCTGGGAAGCAAACTTGCCTCAAAACTCATTAATGGTACGTTTGGTACAACTATTATAAATGATAGAGAGTATAAATCTTTTTTTCAAAATGATTCTATGTCCTCTTTTGCTGATACTGAGAAAGAGCAGGTAGAAAATGGAGTAGGTAGTAATAATTGGGTAATTGCAGGAAAAAAAACTGCAACCGGGCTTCCAATTTTAGCAAATGATCCGCATCTATCAAATGTCTTTCCATCTTATTTTTATCAACTATATGCAAGTGATGGCAATATTGAATTATCCGGCAATACCATTGCAGGAGTTCCTTTCATTGTAATTGGACGAAATAAGAAAATAGCATGGGGCTTTACAAATGTTGGCACTGATGTAATAGATTATTTTATTCTTGATGTTGATGAAAAGAAAGAAAAATATAAACTTGATGATAAATGGGAAAAATTCACATTTATTGAAAAAAAAATAAAAATTAAAGACGAACCTGACTATATTCATAAAATTAAAATATCAAAACTTGGACCAGTTTTTGAAGACTCCGGTCATCTTATTGCAAGACATTCGATTATGCTCTATAAATCAACTGTATTAAATGCCTTTTATGGGATGAATTTTTCAGAGAGCATTATTGATTTTTTAGGCTCTATGAAAGAATTTTCATCTCCTGCTCAAAATGTTGTTTTTGCAGATACTTTAGGAACAATAGGATATTATCCAACAGGTTTTATCCCAAAGAGAAGAAAAGGGGATGGAAGTGTTCCGGTAAAGGTTACAAAAAGTGAAGAATCCTGGGATGGTTTTATCGATGAGAATAAAAAACCTTTTTTAATTAACCCCAGTAAAGGATATATTATAACTGCAAATAATCCGGTAATTAAAAGTGCTAAGCTCCCAATATTTGCTATTAACTGGTTTCCATCATTCCGGGCAGATAGAATTGATGAATTAATTCAAAAACGATCTGATTTTATTATTGAAGATATTGAAAAAATGCAGACTGATACTTATTTAAAAAGTGCAGAGTATTTAATTTCATTGATTAAAAATTTTGTGTTTAAAGACAAAGAAGTGATTTTTGTGCATAATAAATTATCTAACTGGGATTATTTTGCTAATAATGGAATTGAACCTGCTTTATTTTATAAATTTCAAAATATTTTATCAAAGAATATTTTTAAAGATAATATCAAAGAAGAAAAATTTAAAAGACTTATTTCAAGATCATGGCTATATCGTATGATGAAATATCCTTCAAAAGAGTTTTCCAAAGAATTTTTATTAATGATTGATGATAATAATACAAAAAAGATAGAATCGTTTTATGATATTGTAAAATTGAGCTTAAAGGACACTTACAAAGCATATTCGAAAAACAAAACAATGTCGTGGGAAAACTCACATAAACTTTTATACAAACATCCTTTAGGCTCTGTAAAAATACTTGGTTCATTATTAAATAGGGGACCATATTTTATGAAAGGTGGAAAGGATTGTATTCTAACAGCCAGTTTTTCAAGTAAAAGTTTTAATATATCACATCTTTCAACATTTCGAATGATTATTGATATGTCAAATTTTAAAAATTCTTTACTTATAAACTCATCAGGTCAAAATGGAAATTTTATGTCAAAGAATTACGACGATCAAATAAAATCATTCACAGAATTAAAATATAGAAAGATGGAAGATTTTTCAGGACATTTAAAAACTCTTATTTTAAATTCCTATTAATTATCTATATTTGAGAATTTATTGTAAGGTAAATATGACTATTATTTATCTTATTTTTTGTTTGTATAGATATATGTCCGTATTTTTTGTTTTTAAATTTTAATGTTTTTAATGTAGATAATTTAATTTGAAAAT
>JAOZTV010000360.1 GCA_029939015.1 Candidatus Aminicenantota bacterium | reverse complement strand
ATTGAATTTAATAAAGAAAAAAAAACTATAAATATTGTTGGAGAAGCCATTTTGAAAGATGATGATAATAAAATTAAAGCTGATAATTTATCAATTAATTTTAATAAAGATGGAATTCATGAAATAATTGGAAAAGGGAATATATTATTTAAAAAAGAAAAAATGATTATTGAATCAGAATCAGTTAAATGGTTATACGACAAAAGCATTGCTTTCTTTAATAAATTGAAACAAATTGAACAAAAAGAAACTGGAAGCATAAAAGGGAAAAGAATCAAATTAAATCTTAAAACAAATAAAATGACTGTTATTTCAGAAAATGACGAAAGAACTGAAATGGTATTGGATTAATTTTTTGTTATTGAATGTTTAATAATATATTCCAATCCACTATAGATTGTTAAAAATAGAGCAAAATATAATAAATTTAATCCAACTTTATAAAAGTAATCATCATAGGGCTTAGGAAAAACACTGTAAATTAATAAAGTTGCAATGGATATTATTTGAAAAAAAGTTTTGATTTTACCCATAAAGGAAGCAGGAGAAATAATAGATTTTGACAATAGGTAATATCTGAAAATAGTTATAAAAACTTCTCTTATAAGAATAAGTACAACTATCCAGGCCTCTATAGTACCAATTAAAAAGAGTGCTATTAAAGCTCCAATTGTAAGGAATTTGTCAGCAAGAGGGTCAAGTAATTTTCCAAGATTTGTTATTTGATTATATTTTCTTGCAATGTATCCATCGAGAACATCTGAAATTGAGGCAATAACAAAGATGGAAAATGCAACTATTTCTTTGTTTTCAAGTTTTGTTAAAAGTATTACCAAAAAAATTGGCACAAGTATTATTCTAATAATAGTAATTATGTTTGCTAAATTCATAGAACTTATTTTATTACTAAATTAATGAAAGTTCAAGTATCTAAACAAAAATAAATTGTTCAACCTAAATTGAGCGATTATAACTAAATTTAGGTTCATTTTAGTCCTGTTGAGCCAAAGCCACCAATACCTCTTTTTGAAGAATTTAATGTGTCAACTTCAACTATTATTAAATTAAGTATGGGTTTTATTACCATTTGAGCGATTTTCATATGTTTTGTAACTAAAAAATCTGTATTACTGTGATTAATCATTATTACTCCAATTTCACCTCTATATCCAGCATCAATAGTGCCGGGAGAGTTTAATAAAGTAATTTGATGTTTTAGTGCAAGTCCACTCCTGGGTCTTATTTGTGCTTCTGTATTTTTGGGTAATTCGATTGAAATGCCTGTTCTTATAAGTTTGCTATCTTTTGGCTTTATTGTTTTTTCTTCAATTGAGAAAATATCCATTCCAGCATCGTCAATATGAGCATATTCTGGTAATTTAGCTTCACTCTCTAATTTTTTTACTTTTAATTCCAATTAAAAACTCCTCTTAACTGCATTTTTCCAACCTGAATATTGTTCATTACTTTTAACTACATTTATTTTGGGGATAAAAGTTTTATTAATAAGCCTATTTTTAGCAATAATGTCTTTGCTTTTCCAGAATCCAACGCCTAGCCCTGCAATATAAGCTGCACCAAGAGCAGTTGTCTCGATTATTTCTGGTCTTTCAACATTTATTTGTAATAAATCTGACTGAAATTGCATAAGAAAATTATTTGCAGAAGCTCCACCGTCAACTTTTAATGATTTAAGATCTATATTTGAATCACTTTTCATTGCCTCAAGTATATCTCTTGTTTGAAAGGCAATAGACTCCAAGGTTGCTCTGATTATATGGTTTTTATTACTGCCTCTTGAGAGCCCTGTAATAATTCCTCTTGCATCCATATTCCAGTAAGGTGCTCCAAGACCTGCAAAGGCAGGAACAACAAAAACACCATCTGTATCTGGTACTTCAAGTGCAAATTTTTCAGTTTCTTCTGCACTTCTTACCATCTTAAGCTCATCTCTCAACCATTGAACAGATGCACCAGCTATAAAGACACTACCTTCAAGAGCATAATGAATTTTTCCATCAATTCCCCACGCTATAGTAGTAATAAGCCCATTTTTTGAAGAAACAATTTTTTCACCAGTATTCATAAGTATAAAACAACCTGTTCCGTATGTGTTTTTTATAGTACCGGGCGCAAAACATGCCTGCCCAAAAAGGGCTGCCTGTTGATCTCCCAAAGCTCCTGAGACAGGTATTTTAATGTTACCAAATATTCGTGGGTCAGTATGTCCAAATATGCCCATAGACGGACTTACTTCAGGCAACATAATGTTCGGAATATTAAGCTTCTTCAATATTTCTTTATCCCACTCAAGCGTTTTAATATTAAATAGCATGGTCCTAGAGGCATTAGAATAATCTGTCTTATGAATTGTACCTCCTGACAAATTCCACATTAACCATGTATCAATTGTACCAAATAAAAGATTGCCTTTTTCTGCTTCATTTTGTGCATCTGGAATATTATCCAATATCCATTTGATTTTAGTACCTGAAAAATAGGCATCTATAACAAGACCTGTATTATTTCTTATATATTGCTCAAACTTTTTATCCTTTTTTAATTCGTTGCATATTTTTGCTGTTCTTCTGCATTGCCATACTATTGCATTGTGTATAGGCTTTCCTGTTTTTTTATTCCAGACTACGGTTGTTTCTCTTTGGTTGGTTATACCTATTGCTGCAATTTCTTCAGGCATTATTGATACAGTTTCCATTACTTCCTGTATTACACCAATTTGAGTTCCCCAAATTTCCATTGGGTCATGCTCTACCCATCCACTTTTAGGATATATCTGTTTAAACTCTTTTTGGGCAATTCCTTTTATTTTGCCCTGTTTGTCAAATATAATTGCTCTTGAGCTTGTTGTTCCCTGATCCAAAGCCAAAACGTATTTTTTCTTTTTATCCATCTTTACTCCTGGTAAACATTTAGGGCAGGTGCATTTATACTGTCCTGTTTTAATTTTTTAAATGCAATATCTAATATATACGAAATATTATAAAAAATCAATATTGATTTTTAATGAAAAATGGTATAAAATAACCTTTTTATTATAACTCAATGGAGTTATTATTTTTCAGGAGGAATTAAAGTGGCT
>JAOZTV010000359.1 GCA_029939015.1 Candidatus Aminicenantota bacterium | reverse complement strand
TTTTTCTTGCAGTTTCTATTAAACGAGTGAAGGTTGATCTTGAAATTTCCATTTCTTCTGATGCCTCGGCATGTTCCATAGAAAGATAATCAGCAAGTCTAATAGCCTCGTATTCATCAAGATCAAGTGTGACTTTTTGCAAAATACTTCGTCTAATACCCATAGGTTTAAAACTGGAGTAAATAGGTGGAGTATCAACCATTCTCTGTTTTTTTTTTCTTGGCATATATTCTCCTTTTTAATGATTATACCTAAATTAAGCGATATCGCTCAAGTTAGATTATATTATAATGCACATAGGTTCATTTGTCAATTTAGGTTAAAATTAATATGAGTAATGTAATAATTGCAATAATAAAAAATTGTACCTTTTTTTGTAGTTTTTTCTGTCTATCTTCTTGTGAAATATAATCAGGACAACTTGAATTATTACAATTATTACATTTGTTTGTCATTATTTTAAAATTTTAATTTTTCAATTATCCTGCAAATTCTTTTAGCTCATTATTCTTATACTTATCAAACATTTCTTTTACAGTCCCACTGCCTGCACCAATATAAATTTTGACTTTAGCCTCTTTTAAGACTGTAGCAGCATTACCTCCGGGACCATTGCCTGTTATCAATACTTCCGGCTCTAATTCAAATAATTTCTGAGCAGTTTGAGGACCTGCACCATGAGCTACGTCTGCTATTGTCCTGTTATCATAGCTTGTAAGCTCATCTTTTTCTTCATCATAAATAAGTATAAATTCAGTTCTTCCAAATCTTGGATCCATTTCTGAATCCCATTCATTTCCTTTTGTTGTAAATGCAATTTTCATTTTTAAATTCTCCTTTTTTAATTTGTTTCTTCTTTTATTTTATTCCAACTATCAATAATAATTGATTTTAAATTATTGTTTTTGTCTTTTTTTGTTTCAACAATAGTTTTGCCTTCTACCATAGCTCTTGTAAAGCTTTCGTCATAAGGTAGGTTTGCTATATGTATAATATTTTCAGCCTTTAAAAAAGATTTTATTTCAGTTGACACATCAAGGTTTAAGTCATATTTATTAATAATACACCCTGCCTTTAAATTGAATTTTTTTACCAGTTCATATACTCTTTTCATATCATGTAAACCTGAAACTGTTGCTTCTGTGACAATAACTACGAAAGATGCACCTGAAAGCGAAGACACAACCGGACATCCAATTCCAGGAGAACCATCGACCAATACAAAATCCTTTTTTGTTTCAAGGGCAATTCTTTTAGCTTCATTTTTTACCTTTGCAACAAGTTTGCCTGAGTTTTCAGCTCCAATCCCAAGTCTTGCATGAACCATTATACTATTAAGTTTTGTGGTTGAAATAAACCATTTTCCTACATTATTATCAAGGTTTGTAATAGCATTAACCGGACAAATTCTGGCACAGTATCCGCATCCTTCACAATTAAGTTGATTAACTACAAATTGTCCATCTATTATAGGTATTGCATTAAAACGGCAAACATTTGCACATTCTCCACATTTTATACATAAATCCTGATTTATGTCTGCTATTTCTCCACTATAAAAGTCTTCTGACTTTGCAAAATCCGGTTCTAAGAGCATATGTAGGTCAGCTGCATCAACATCACAATCAGCAACAACAATATTATCAGCCCCAAGATATGCAAATGAGGCAGTAATTGAAGTTTTTCCTGTACCACCCTTTCCAGAAATTACTACTATCTCTTTCATCTCTTTTCTCCATTTTTCATTTCAAATATATACTTTCCAATTTTTTTTAATTCTTCTTTCATTTCAGGTATTTGTTTGTATATAAGTTCACCTTTTGAGTATATTTCAGCAATCTTCCGATCATTTGGGATTTTTGCTATAATTTGTATGTTTCTTTCCTTGCAGTATTTTTCTACAGAATCATCTCCAATATTAGCTCTATTAATAACAACGGCATATTCTTGCTTTAATTCATCCATTGTCTCAATCGCAAGTTTTAGGTCATGTAAACCAAAAGGTGTAGGTTCCGTAATAAGAATAACAATATCGGCATCTTTAGTTGCCTCTATGACAGGACATGAAGTGCCTGGCGGTGAGTCATAAATAAAAATTGAGTCATCGTCGAATTGATTTTCTACAAAATCAATAGTTTGTGATATTAATGGTACTGCCTGTTCTTGTCCAATGTCAAGCCGGCTCTCTATGAAATTAATATTTCCAACTTCAAATTGTTTTAATTCTCCCATTTTTTCTTTTACCATTGGTAGAGAACCGGTTGGACATAATTCTGAACAAGCATAACAACCATGACATAGTTCGTTGAAAACCGCAATTTTCTTACCCAGTTTTAAAACTGCATGAAAATTACATACTTTCTGACAATTTCCACAAAGCGTACATTTCTCGGGATTCCATTTGGGGATCATTCGATATTTAGATTCTGAACTTATTAGTTTACCATTTAAAAAAAGTCCTGAGTTAGGTTCTTCAACATCAAGATCTATTAGAACAATATTATTTGTTTTGTAAGTTTCTGATAAAAAAACGGCGAGGTTTACAGACAATGTTGTTTTGCCTGTACCCCCCTTACCGCTAGCAATTGCAATTTTCATTTAATACTCCCTTACTTGTTTAGCAGTTCTTCTCTAACCATTACATGGTCACATTTAGGACATTTAACAGTTGTGCAATTTTGTCCTCTAACATGAGCAACCTTTTCACCACATTTAGCACAAACGCAATAACCGCCTACACCTAATCCGCTGCCACCATTTCTTCCTCTGCCGCCACCACGGCCTAAACCTTGTCCGTTACCCGAACCTGATCTTCCAAAAAAAGCCATTTTATACCTCCTTTAAAAAACTTTCATCACTATTATAGTGCACATAGGTGCAAAAAGCAACTATTTTTTTATTTTTTTTTATTTTTTTTTTATTTCTTAAATATGTGAATCTATTAGGACGCCAATATATATAAATCTTTTAAAATGTTTTGTTATTCAAAAACACATATGTTATAGTGCACATATGTGCTTTTGGGTTTTTTGGTATTAAAAACCTGTTAATATCCCTAATGTTCCTATTATTGCACCAACTGCAATATTTACTGCTTTTACATAAAAGAAATCTTTTT
>JAOZTV010000358.1 GCA_029939015.1 Candidatus Aminicenantota bacterium | reverse complement strand
TTTCAATAAATAATTTTTTTTGTAAATTAATAAGTTTTTCACTTTTAAAATTCTTTATTTCAATTTCTTTTATTATTTTTGAATATATTGCTAAAACTTTATAACTTTTTTTTGAAAGATTATAAATCAAACTATTTCTTTTTGAATAAAAAAGATTAATACTTAATTGTAAAACAAAGAAGCCCAAAAACACAGAAAAATGAAAGCCTGTAAATGACAAATATAATGATATTAGTGTAAATATCGGGATAATTTTAATTATTATAAAGACAAACTTATTAGAAGCAAATTCTATTGGATTATTAAAAAACTCAATGAAATTTTTTTGTTTTATACCATCATCTTCTATTACTTCTCCATATATTTGAATGTTTTTCCTGAATTCTAATTTATCACTAAGTTCAACAACTGCTTCCTGTCTCTTTATTATTTCAATGTTTTCTGTTCTATTCATCAACCAATCAGCAAGTGTTTTCATTCCAAAACTAGTTTTTGCACGATTAATATATTGAAATAATCCACCAAAACCAAACAAATCCAAATCATCAGAATAATTATGCTCAATATTATAAAATTCACTACCACTATTGAGGTCTTTAAATTCCCCATTTAATATTTTCAATTCAGTTTCATCAATCTTCCTTGATGAAACTAAAAGTTTTCTTTTTTTAATAATTATTTCATGGTAAATTGAAATAATTATAAAAACTAAAAATGAAACTAAAAAGGGGTAAACCGAATAAGATTTATAATTAATTATAAAAAAAGATATTAATATAACCAAAAATATTTTAGAAATAGAAAAAATTAATTCTTTTTTTTTTATTTGCTTTATAAGTAAATTTAAATTTTGTAAATTTTCCTTATAATACTTTTGAGGTTGCATTAATCTATTTTGACCTAAAGTTCAGGCATAAGTTTATTTTAAAATTCTATCAAATATTTTCTTTTTTTTTATCTTCTTTGTCAGCGGCTTCTGCCATTTGATCAAAGAGAGAGAGCGTTTCCATTGCATCTTCCTTATTTAATTTTGAAATAGCAAATCCTGCATGAACTATTACCCAATCACCTATTTTTACATCAGTAATCAGCGAGAGACCGACATCCATTGAAACGCCACCACTCTCAACCTTTCCCATATCATCATTTATCTCTTTAATTTCCATTGGTACAGCTAAACACATATAATCCCCCTCCCCGGCACAGCCGTTTTAATATCTCTCATTTTTAGTTTTTATGACTTTAATTAAAAACTAAAAACTAATAACTAATAATTACTAAGAACTACCTATTCCCAAAAATCCCTGCCCTAAAGATATGCTACTATCATTTGGAGCAAATTCTGAATGTATTAGAACTTCAAACCCTGATCTTTCCAACCTATCCTTTGTAAGCTTAAGAAGTAGTGTATTCTGAAAAACTCCTCCTGTCAAGCCCACTTTATTTATACTATGTTTTTCTCTTGCCAATATACTTATATCTTCAAAACTTTTAGAAAGTGTATTATGAAATCTATAAGCCCTATCCTGTATGGACGAATTATCTTTAATGATATCATCAAGCATTGGCAATAAGTTTAATATTTTCATGTCATTCTCATCTTCTATAGAATAATTATAAATCTCATCTTTTCTATTTGAATTCAATGCATTATTCTGAAGTAAAACTGGAAGATATCCATCATAATAATTAATGTCGCCTAAGCCCAGAAGTGTTGCAATCCCATCAAAGACTCTTCCACAGCTTGAAGTTAATATACTATCACCCATTTTTTTCATCGACTCCAACAAAAACAAACCCTTATTGCCAAATTTTTCAGCATATTTTATTACAATATCAGAGTTTTTATGATTTGCAAACAACATTGAAAGAGTAAATCTCCATGGCTCATTAATTGCTTTCTCTCCACCAGGTAAATTAATGTATTTAAGATGACCAAATCGTTCTAGATTTTTATAATCACCAACAAAAATCTCTCCACCCCATATCTTCCCATCATCACCATAACCTGTTCCATCCATCGATAAGCCAATGACATCACCTAATTCCCTTTTTTCAGCAAGAAGAGCCCCTATATGGGCTTTATGGTGCTGTATTTCAATCGTTTCAATACCCTTATAATTATTAATCAATACTCTATTAGGGAAATCAGGATGTTTGTCTACAATAAGAGTATCCGGTGTAAATTGAAATAATTTTTCAAAATGCCTTATTAACTTTTCTTCTGACTCAAGAGTATAAGGAGAATCTGTATTACCAATATATTGACTCATAAACGCCTTATTGTCCTTAATCATAGTAAAAGTCGTCTTAAACATTGCACCAAGTGCAAGAATATTTTTTTTACTATTTAATGGCAGCACTAATGGAGCAGGTGCATATCCCCTGCTTCTCCTTATCATATAAGGTTTATTTTCAAATACTTCCATTACTGAATCATCTGTAAAGATATTAATATCTCTATTATGTGATAGGATATGGTCAGACAATTCATTAAGATACTTATTTTCATCTTTATATATTATCGGTTCGTCTGAATAATTTGCACTTGTCATAATAAGAGGCTCTCCTACCTTGTCAATAATTTCAAGATGAAGGGGTGTGTATGGTATCATAAAACCAAGAGTATTTTGCCCTG
The DNA here is from genome assembly GCA_029939015.1 of Candidatus Aminicenantota bacterium. GTDB lineage: Bacteria > Acidobacteriota > Aminicenantia > UBA2199 > UBA2199 > JAOZTV01. Next base: position 487 of record JAOZTV010000358.1, on the reverse strand, counting down.
GAGCAATAAATTCAGATAAAACAAATTTACTTCTATTCATTTTTTTTTTTAATAATAAAACTGGAGCCGTAATACCTGTAAGGATTTTTTCTTCTTCTTTTGAGACAAGAACAAGTTCTCTAATCATCTTTAGATTAGCCATTAATGCAAAAGGTTTTTTCTCTCTTTTTTTTTTATCTCTTAATCTCTTAACTGCAATATCCGATGATGCAAGACATGCCAGATGATAACCGCCAATACCTTTAATTGCTACAACTTTATCTTTCTTTATTTTATCTATAGCAAGTTCAATAGCCTGTTTTGAAGAAACTGGCATCTTATCAAAATTCATTTCCGGTCCACAATCATAACATGAAACAGGTTGGGCATGATATCTTCTATCAAGTGGATTTTCATATTCAATCCTACAATTATCACACATTTCAAATTTCTTCATTGTAGTTTTAGGTCTATCATAAGGCAAATCTTTTATTATTGAAAATCTAGG
>JAOZTV010000080.1 GCA_029939015.1 Candidatus Aminicenantota bacterium | reverse complement strand
TTTTCCATTTGTAATTATCTCATTTATTTTAGAAAAAATCCAGCTTTGAATAGAAACAAAACTATATAGGCAAATAGGCAAGGAGGCAGAGAGGCAAAGAGTAAAATCTTAAAGAATGTCCAATATGTCTATCTCTAACTCTCTGTCTCCTTGCCTCTCTGCCTATTTGCCTTCGTTAAAACAATTTTGATGAAAATTTTAAGATAGATTGACATTTACCATAAAAATTGATAAAATTTTCTTTTTTCGGAGGATTAAATAATGAAAGACAAAATACACCCAAAATATTACGAATGTGCTGTTTCATGTGCTTGTGGAAACACATTTAAAACTAAAGCAACAAAAAAAGCAATTGAAGTTGAAATATGTTCTGCATGTCACCCTTTTTATACAGGCAAACAAAAATACCTTGATACTGAAGGAAGAATTGAAAAATTTAAGAAAAAATACGGTTATCAGGAAAAAGCAGCTAAAGCTTAACATTTTTTTTAATGTCAGAAAAAAAAGAAGGTTTTTATTTTTTTTTAAAAGGATTACATCAGAAATATGAAGATATTTCTACCAAATTAAGTAATCCTGATATTGTAAATAATAAAAAAGAATATAAAAACCTATCTAAGGAAATTAGTAAGCTAAGTCCACTAAATGATAAATATCTTGAATTTAAGAAATTTAATGATCAGAGAGATGATGCTAAAGAATTAATAGAAATTTCTGATGAAGCTGAACTTATTGAAATGGCTGAGATGGAAGTTAGTGAACTTGATGGGCGACTCCTGCAATTGGAAAATGAAATTAAAGTATTAATGGTGTCTGATGAAGTAGCAGATAATAGAAATGTTTTTCTTGAAATAAGAGCAGGAGCAGGCGGTAACGAGGCCTCTTTATTTGCTTCTGATTTACTACGAATGTACACAAGAGTTGCAGAACGTCGGGGCTGGAAATCTGAAATTGTATCAACAAATCTTTCTGCAATTGGCGGTATAAAAGAAATAGTCATCTATATTAAGGGTAAAAAAGCTAATAAATACCTTAAGTATGAAAGTGGTGTTCATAGAGTACAAAGAGTTCCTATTACTGAGTCAAGTGGACGTATTCATACTTCAACTGTAACTGTTGCGGTAATGTCTGAAATTGATGATGTTGAGATTGAAATAAACTCAAAAGATCTTAGAATTGATACATATAGAGCGTCAGGTGCTGGTGGTCAGCATGTTAATAAAACAGAATCTGCTATTCGTATCACTCATTTCCCTTCTGGTATAGTAGTTTCATGTCAGGATGAATCTTCGCAGCATAAAAACAAAGACAAGGCAATGAAGATGCTTAAATCTAAACTTTATGAATATGAAGAAAACAAAAAAAAAAGTGAACAGTCCTCTGCTAGAAAGGAACAGGTGGGTTCTGGAGACAGGTCAGAAAAAATCAGAACTTATAATTTCCCTCAAAGTAGAGTAACAGATCATAGAGTAAGTGAAAAAAACTTTAATGTAGAGACTATTCTTGATGGAAGCCTTGACGAATTAGTTAGGATGTTGACAGATCATTTTACAAAAATACTAATTAATAATAAATTAAAAGAGATTCTGGCTTAGGACTAGTCCTTAGTGCTTTATAAAAATCTTTTTGATAATTCAATAAAACGATCAAATACAATAAAATCTATAGACCCTATAGATATTCAATTATTAATTCAAAACGTATTTTCTCTTTCTAAAGAAAAATTTTGGATAAATAAAAATCATAACATAACAAATAAATCAGCTTTACAAAAATTCTACAGATATTTTAACAGGCTCAAAAATGGTGAGCCAGTACAGTATATTATACAAAAAACAGAGTTTTATTCGTTGCTTTTTTATGTAAAAAAAGGCGTGTTAATACCCCGTCCAGAAACAGAAATTTTAATTGATGAAGTTCTTAAATTAGTAGATAAAAGTGAAAATATACTTGATATTGGTGCAGGGAGTGGTGCAATATCAATTGCTCTTGCAAAGAATTCAAATGCTAATATAACTGCACTTGAAAAATCAAAAAATGCTCTTCCAATACTTAAACGGAATATTGCAATACATCGATTACAAAGCAAAATTAAAATTATAAAAGCAGACCTTTTTCCAGTGGGGAAAAAAATGTTTGATATTATAGTTTCAAATCCTCCTTATATTTCAGAAAAAGAATGGGAAGGACTTGAAGATAAGGTGAAAAAATTTGAACCAAAGATGGCATTAGTAGGTGGCAAAAAAGGAACTGAAATTATTGGAAAAATTGTTTTAAATACAAAAAAATATTTAAAAAAAGGTGGTTCTCTATTAATTGAAATAGGCTATGATCAATCTGAATCTGTGTCAGAAATATTTGAAAATAATAATTTTAAAAAAATAAGAACTATCTCAGATTACAGTGGAATAGGACGAGTTGTTATTGGCGTATCAGTATCATAGGGGCAGTTTTAACATCTGCCCCTAAATAAATATTATAATTTTCTTACTTTTTCTCTTTTTTTGAGTTTATTTCTTCAACTGTTTCCTGTTGAAGTTTTTGTGGTACTTTAGTGTATTTATAAAATTCCATTGAGTAGTTTGCTCTTCCGCTTGAAATTGTCCTTAGCGAAGATGCATATCCGAACATTTCTTTTAGTGGAACCATGCCCTGGAGTTTTTGTGAACCCTTTCTATGTCGTCTCATATTGTCGATCTGACCTCTTCTTCGGTTTACGTCTCCAATTACATCTCCCATATAGTCATCAGGAGTGTTAATTTCAAGTTTCATTGTTGGTTCAAGCATTATTGCACCAGCCTTTTTAATTGCTTCTCTTAAACCTTGTTCTGTACAGGAACGAAATGCCATTTCACTTGAGTCAACGGCATGAAAACTTCCATCAATTAATGTGAATTTTATATCAACTATTGGAAATCCTACGAGAACACCCTTTGCCATTGTTGCTAAGAAGCCTTTTTTAACTGCCGGTATATATTCTTTTGGAATATTTCCACCTTTAATGCGGTCAACAAATTCGAGACCTTCTCCTGAATTTTCTTCAATTCTGAAAACTATATGAGCAAATTGTCCATGTCCACCACTTTGTTTCTTATATTTATAATCATGTCTAATCTCTTTTGTAATTGTTTCTCTGAATGCAACAGCAGGTTCATCAACATTTACCTTTAATTTATGCTCTGTTCTTAATCTATCAACGATTACTTCAAGATGTAATTCTCCCATTCCTGAGATGACTGTTTCATCTGTTTCACCATCAAATCTTACCTTAAATGATGGGTCTTCCAAAGCAAGTTTTCCAAGGGCAAATCCAAGTTTATCTCTTTCTTTCATAGATTCAGGAGTGATTTTCATATCGAGAACTGTTTCAGGATAATGAATATTCTCAAGGAATATTGGGTTATCAATATCACATAAAGTATCTCCGGTCTTTGTGTTTTTCATTCCAATTAAGGCACCAATTTCACCGGCTTTGATAGATGTTAATTCCTCTCTATCATTTGCACTGACTCTTAATATTCTACCAACTCTTTCTCTTTTCTTTTTGTTTGGATTATATATATAACTACCTGCATTTAATTCACCTGAATAGACTCTGATAAAGGTCTGTTGTCCTACATAATTATCGTTGATAATTTTAAAAGCTAAGGCTGAAAAAGGTCTTTTATAAGACGGTTTTCTTGACAGTGTTTTTTCTGTATCATCTGTGTCATAACCTAAGACAATACCTCTATCAATTGGTGATGGAAGATAGTCAACAACTGCATCTAAAAGAGTTTGAATTCCCTTATCTTTAAAGGCAGTTCCGCAGAAAACAGGTGTAATTAAGAGGTTAAGAACAGCATTTCTTGCAGCTGTTTTTATTTCTTCAGTTGTTACTTCTTCTTCGTTAAGAAATTTCTCCATTATATTGTCATCAAAATCAGCGAGTTTTTCAATTAGTTGATTTCTTAATTCAAGAGCTCTTTCTTTTAATTCCTCAGGAATTTCATTAACTTGAACTGCAAGATTTTTATAAGTAAAAGCTTTCATTAGAACAAGGTCAATGACTCCATCAAAGTCCGCTTCATTTCCTATTGGTAATTGAAAAGGGATTGCGTTAGCACCAAGCATATCGTTCATCATATCAATTGTACCAAATAAATCAGCACCTTGTCTGTCCATTTTATTAACAAATGCAATTCGTGGAACCTTATATCTATCTGCCTGATGCCAGACTGTTTCACTCTGAGGTTCAACACCTCCAACTGAACAGAATATCATTGCGATACCATCAAGTATTCTTAATGAACGTTCAACTTCGAGTGTAAAATCAATATGTCCTGGAGTATCAATGATGTTTATAATGTTTTCTCCCCAGTTTGCTGTAATTGCAGCTGATGAGATTGTAATACCTCTTTCCTGTTCTTGTTGCATAAAATCCATAACAGCTTCACCGTCATGCACCTCTCCAACCTTTCTAATCTTACCTGAAAAGAAAAGTATTCTCTCTGTTGTTGTTGTCTTGCCTGCGTCGATATGGGCGACAATACCAATGTTTCTAATTTTGCTTATAGCTGTTTGTTCCATTTTGTATAATTCTCCTATCCTTTTATGTGTTTTTGGGTTAAAACGAACTTACGAATACATATTATAACATAATTTCAATTAAAGTAAATGCTTGACAAAGCTTCTTATTGAAACTATAATTTTAATATGAATTCTGACGATAATTTAGTAGTAATAGATGCTGATGAAAGAATAAAATCTGTATTAAAAGGAAAAATACCAAAGCATATTGCTGTAATAATGGACGGTAATGGGAGATGGGCAAAAGAACGTAATAAAACCCGTATCGAAGGACATAAAGAAGGAACGGTTTCGGCAAGGAAAATTATTGAAAATTCATTGAAATTAGGAGTTAAATATCTGACCCTATATACTTTTTCCAGCGAAAATTGGAAGCGACCTGTTCTTGAAGTTAATAAATTGATGGAAATGTTATACGAAAACCTTATTAGTCAGAGAGATATGTTGATTGAAAATAAGGTAAGATTAAAAATACTCGGTGAGAAGTCAAGATTGCCTAAGAAATTAAGAAATGAAATTGATAGTATTGAAGAATTGTCGAGTGGATTTAAAAATATTCAGGTCAATCTGGCACTCAATTATGGTTCAAGAGGAGAAATAGTTGAGGCTATAAAAAATATCATCAGTGATGGGATTAGTGAAAAAAAAATAAATGAAAAATTAATTTCCAAGTATCTTTATACGAGAGATATTCCTGATCCGGATCTGCTTATTAGAACGTCAGGTGAGTATAGAATTTCAAATTTTTTATTATATCAAATAGCATATTCTGAATTTTATTTTACAGATGTTTTTTGGCCTGATTTCAGAATGGACAGTCTATTGGATGGCATTATAGAATTTCAAAAAAGAAAAAGGAGATATGGAGCGATATGAATGAATTTATAAAAAGAACAATTACAGCTTTTTTTCTAATCATTGCAGCTTATTCAGCAATAGTGTATTTACCGGATTTGTACTTTTCCGTTTTACTGTATTTTATCATTTCTGTTGGTGCTTATGAATTAATAAAAATGACAGAACCTAAGGTTTATTCTTATCCAATAATCCTATTAAATGGATTAGTAATAGCACTGTCTTTTACAATTGGAAAGCCTGATATGGCATTTGCAATGATAATAATTCTGTTCTCAACGGGATTGTATTTTCTTCTTGCAGTAAATAATAAAGACAAACTTGAAACATTTATCAAAGATATTAGTATTCATTTTCTTGCAATTACCTATCTTTATATTCCGCTTTACTATATGTTTAATTTAAAGACTATGGTTGCAGATAATCCTTTAAGTGCAAATTATCTCTTATTTATGATATTTGTAATAGCAATAGGAGACTCTGGCGCATACTTTGTAGGTAGAGCCATAGGAAAGACAAAAATCTATCCAATTGCATCCCCAAATAAATCTCTTGAAGGTTTAATTGCAGCAATTATCACTGCAGGTATTGCAGGCTGGCTTGGAACCTTGATTTTTAAATTTCCTGTTGAGGTTAGTGTGCTGACTGCCATCATAACAGGAGCTGTACTAGAAATACTCTCACAATTATCAGACCCTATTGAATCTTTATTTAAAAGGGCTTCTGGCAAAAAAGATTCAGGCTCCATTTTTCCGGGACATGGCGGGATACTTGATAGATTAGATTCTTATATATTTTGTGCACCTGCACTATACTATATTATAGAATACTTCTGGAAATGAGAAAAATTGCACTGCTTGGCTCTACCGGGTCAATAGGTAGAAGTACCTTAAAAATTGTTGACTTGAATAGAGATAAATTTTCTATTGAATCTCTTTCGGCAGGGAAAAACATAAAACTCCTTATTGAGCAGATTAAATATTTTACACCAAAAACTGTTAGTGTTAGTAAAAAAGATGATATTCAGGCATTAAAAAATTTATTTCCTTATGTTAAATTTTATTCTGGGCAGGAAGGATTATTAGAGATTGTTTCAGCTGATAATGTTGATACTGTGATTTCTGCGATAACCGGAACTACGCCTTTAGAGGCAACAATTAAAGCTATAAAAATGGGACACCGTATCTGTCTTGCAAATAAAGAAACTCTTGTAGCTGCAGGTTCATTGATAAATGAGGAATTGAAATTAAGTAAATCTGAAATTATCCCGATAGATAGTGAGCAGAGTGCAATTTTTCAGGCATTATTAAGTGGTAAAACTTCAGAACTGAATAAGGTGATTTTAACTGCCTCAGGGGGACCATTTTTTAGAAAAAATATAGATGAATTTGAAAAGATTAGTATAAAAGATGCATTGAAGCATCCAACCTGGAATATGGGTACAAAGGTAACTATAGATTCTGCAACCTTGATGAATAAGGCATTGGAAATAATTGAGGCCTATTATTTATTTAATTTAAAGTCAGAACAAATTGATGTGATAATTCATCCACAGAGTATAATTCATTCAATGGTTGAGTTTATTGATTCATCGGTAATTGCTCAAATGAGTTTGCCGGATATGCAAATACCAATACTTTACTCATTGACTTATCCTGAGAGGGTTAAGCTTGATAATATGTATCTCAATTTTGATAAATTAAACAAACTTGAATTCTTTCCTGTTGATAGAGTAAAATTTCCATCTATCAGAATGGCATACGAAATTATGTCAAAAGGTAAGAATTCCGGTGCAATTTTTAATGCTGCAAATGAGGTTGCCGTTGAGTATTTTTTAAAGGAAAAAATATCATTTGTTGATATATTTGATGTAGTAGAAAAAGTTTTGAATTCTGCTGATTTATTTGAAATAGATAGTGTTGAAGCTGTATTGGATACGGTAGTGTCAACAAAAAGAAAAACAGAAGAACTTATGGAGATATAATGGTTATTTTATATAGAATTGTTTCGCTGACTATTTTACTGGGAATTATAGTAATTATACATGAACTTGGGCATTATATAGCAGCAAGGTTAATGGGTGTTCGTGTTGAAACTTTTTCATTTGGATTTGGAAAAAGATTGTTTGGAAAGAAAATAGGGGATACTGATTTTAGAGTCAGTTTGATACCTCTTGGTGGCTATGTAAAGATGGCTGGTGAGGAGGATTATGAGTCTAAAGAACCTAAAAGTGACGAGTTCTCTGCAAAGAATAGAGCTCAAAAGATTTTTATACTTGCTATGGGACCAATTATGAATGTTGTTTTGTCTTTTGTTGTGCTGACAATAATCTATATGTCTGGTGTTGATGTGCAAAGATATCAGACTGAATCTCCAATTATTGGTTATATCGCAAAAGGTTCACCTGCTGATATTTCAGGATTGAAAAAAAAAGATGAGATTCTATTTATTAATGATAAAAAAATTATTAATTGGAAAGATATTGAGTGGGGTATTAATGCTAATCCAAATGATAAGGTTAAAATTACATTTTTAAGAGCTGGACAAAAGAAAACTACAGATTTGCAAATAGATGAATTTAATCAACTTGGATACTCAGGTATGTTTTATGACTTTAAAACAAAAATAGTTGAGGTAAGAAAAGGAAGTTCAGCAGAAAGAGCTGGAATGAAAGCAGATGATGTAATAATCTCAGTAAATAACGAACCAGTTAATTATTATAATATGTCAAAACTCCTTTTAAGTAATGTAGATAAGCAGATACAGATAGGAATAATTAGAGATGAAAAAGAATTATCAGTTCTTTTAAAACCTGCAAATGCCACAGGTGGGAATATAAAAACAGGACCATTAGATTGGAAAATAGGTATGGTAAAGAAAGACAATAAAATACAGATTGAATCAATAAATTTAAAATATGATGGAGTAATAGGAATTGTGAGGACAGTATATGCTCCAAAAACAAAAATCAAGATTTCCTTGTCTGAGTCTATTGCAAAAACAAGTGCAGAATTGAGTAATATGTCTCTATTGGTTTTTAAAACAATAAAAAAGATGATTACCGGGTCTGTGTCTGCAAAGAGTTTATCAGGTCCTATTGAGATAGCAAGAGTATCTCAGGAAGTGATGGAGAGTGGTTTGACTAATTTTTTTATGCTCATAGCTTTTATTTCACTTCAACTTGGTATTATTAACTTATTCCCAATACCAGCCTTAGATGGTGGGCATTTGCTTATCTATACTATTGAAACAATAATAAGGCGTGATCTTCCACCAAAAGTCAAAAATGTACTGATGAATTTCGGGTTCCTATTGTTAATTATGTTAATGATATTTGTAATATTAAACGATGTTGCCAAAACGCTTCCAAATGGATGGGATTCGATATTACCTTAACAAAGTTTGACTCACCGCTAAAAACAGTGTTTAATGGATGATTAGGTCTTGAAAATCAAATAAAATTTTGATAAAATATCGGATGAAAAAGATTATATTTGTTTTGCTTTTGTTCTTTGTTTTTTGTAATAATATGTTTTCAGAAAACAAAGATGATGAGAAAAAAAAACCGAAAAAAGAATTAAAATTAACTGTATCTGCTACCCACTCTTATTTTTCTAATTGGCAGGGTGGCGGTATTAACTCACTTGCTTTTTCATGTAAATTAAATGGGGATTTTATTATGGTCTCTGATAGATGGGAACAGGAACATGATTTTGAAATGGGAATTGGTGTATTAAAACAGGACGAGTATGATCTTCAAAAATCCGAAGATATTATTCACTATTCTTATGGATTAGGTTATTCAGCCAAAAAGGACAGCAATGTTTCTGTTTTTTTTAACTTTGATTTCCGTACTCAGTTTGCCGATGGTTATAATTATAAAGAGAACCCTTTTGAAGGTTTAGACGAAATTCCTGTCAAAGTTTCGTCTCTTTTATCCCCTGCTTATCTTACAGAATCGATAAATATGTCTTATAAAAAAGGTAAGTGGCTAAGGACTTCATTAGGTCTTGGTTTAAAGCAAATTATTGTTGATCAAAAAATTTTGAGAGAATTATATGGCTTGAAAGTTGATGAGGCTATTAAAATTGAATTTGGCATTTCCTCAAAATTAAAGTTTAAAAAAGAAATTGTAAAAAATGTTTTATTGGATTCACAGATTGATTTTTTCCTGTCTATTGCAGGGGAGATTAAAAATCCTGATGTCAGATGGAATAATAAATTTGATATGAAGATTAATTCCTGGTTAAGAATTAACTTTGAGTTTGAATTATTCTATGACGACGATATAATGAAAGATTTACAGTTAAGAGAAGTAATGTCCTTAGGTATAGTTTTGAATATTATTTAGGCACTTACAGTGCTGTTAAGACCAACAACTTGTCTTACGAAGGCAAATAGGCAAATAGGCAAATAGGCAAGGAGGCAGAGAGTTAGAGAAAGAGATATCGGATATCTTTTAAGATTTTACTCTTTGCCTCTCTGCCTCCTTGCCTATTTAACTTAATTTCTTACCCAGCAAAACCGGCTTTTTGCCAGATGAAGACTAAGTTAAAAAAGTAGGTCTTTATTCAACCATATCCCAGGTTATCCATGCGTCATTTTTTATGTCAACCTTGGCCTTTCGTCCATATAAAAATTGTGTTTCATCAGGTTTAATGCCTTTGCCTGGTCTTTTAAGTATAGTGTTCTCCTGAGAAATTATTTCACCTTTTGTTATTGATTGATTTGCAATTACACTCTTGCGTCCAATTTCTCTTGCTTCCTTTTCATAAGAAGAAATACTTAGCTTCTGATTGCCCTTTAATGAGATTTCTATTTCTCTTATAGTTTTAACCAGAGCTCTTAACTCGTCAATGTCTGCTGACAGTTTATGGTCAGGACCATCCATATTTTTATCAAGTGTGAAATGTTTTTCAATAAATTTTGCACCTCTGGCAACAGCAGCGACAGAGTGATATATACCCATGGTATGGTCTGAAAAACCTGGAGGGACTGAAAATGTATTTTTTAAGAAGTCAATATTAAATAGATTTATTGATTCAGCAGGTGCTGGGTAAGAGCTTGTACATTCAAGAAGAATGATTTTCTCTAAACCTTTAGAACGGAGATATTTGACGGTTCTTGTTATTTCATCAAGATATGACATCCCTGTTGATATTACAAAAATATCACTTAATTCCATCTGCTTTTCTAATAGTGCTAAGTTGTCTAACTCAGATGATGCGATTTTTACAAAATCAAGTTTTGTTTCTTTAAATAGATTAAGAGTAGAATCATCAAATATTGAACAAGAGAAAAAAAGGTTATTTGCTTTGGCAAGCTCTTTTAATTCGGCCCACCATTCTTTCTGAATTTCAAGTTGTTTTATTTGTTCAAAAACATTATTCTCTGTATGAGCAAAACCTGGTGTTAATTTTGAATACATATCTTCAGTTTTAAACCCCTGAAATTTAACAGCATCAACTCCACATTCTTTTGCAGCCAAAATCATATCTTTTGCAGTTTGGAGATTACCATTATGGTTTATACCAATTTCCGCACAAATCACTACCTTATTGTTAATTAATTCATATATGTTTTCCATGTTTTTATTTTACAGGTTAAAAAAAAAAAAGTAAATATTCTTTTATAGAAATCTATTTTTCATTATGTTAGAATTATTATGAATGTTTTTAAAAAAAATATTCAGGAGTAGTAATGTATAAAAAAAACAGTAAAATAATTATATT
>JAOZTV010000357.1 GCA_029939015.1 Candidatus Aminicenantota bacterium | reverse complement strand
TCATAATAATCCCAACTAAAGTATAATGTAAAAATTTAATTTTATCAACATTAATATTTTATAAAGGGTAGAAAAACTCAGTTATATTTCAATTTTTAAATACTCTATATGTTTATAAAAATTTGATTTTAAGATTTCATTTATCATTTCAATATTATCAAATTCTGTATTTAAGATTTCTATCATAGTTTTTTTTAATGGTTCTAAATAGATATTTATTATATTCCATACTTTCAAAGGATTAATACCAAGATATTCATGTGCAATAATATTTCTTACACCTGATATATTCTCCCATTCGACATTATTAAATTTTGCCTTAATATTAGAATCAATTTTTTTACTCTCTTCTCCTATTGTTAAAAGCAAGGTAAGGCTTGCATTATAATTTAGTTGGTCATTGGAATTAAGAAAAGATGTGTGATCTTTAAATTCTTCTGTATAAAGCTTTATCTTATCAATACAACTTATTATAGATATAATATAAATAATATTTTTGTCTTTATTTTTAGACATAAATACGCTCATTTTTTGACATAAATTCTACAGCAGGATTTATCCACTTTTGAGACACAAGATCAACTTTTCTGTTAATATGTTTTTTAAAAAAGTTTTCAATCTTGAAAGGGTCATACTTTTTTTCAGCAACTACACGATGTAAAATATCAACATCACTCTTATCGGTATAGTCGCCCCTTGCCATACTCCCAAAAAGAGCTATAATTTCAATTCCAAATTTCACTTTAATTGATTCTTTTTCTTTTTTTAAAAATTCAAGCAATTCGTCTTTAGATATCTTTTTTATACTCATCCTTGTCTCCAACAAACTCTAATAAGAAATAATAGAATTGTTTTATAATTATGTCAACAATATTATTAAAACAATAATAATTATATTTTTGTAAACTAAATCTATTTTATGTGAGTCTAAAGATTTGTAAAACATAAAGGAGGTTTTAAATGAAATTTACAAAAATTATATTGTTAGTTATTATGGTATTGAGCGTTTTGCTTATACCTGGGTATGGAGTTGAAAAAGTAAAGAATGATGATAAGTTAGAACTTAAAGTTGCTGCCTTAGAATCATTACTTACTATGAAGAGTGATAGTGTTCTTCCAATTTTAGAAAAGTTCTTAAAATCATCTGTGAATTTGAAATTAAGAGAAAAAGCAGTCTTCATTTTAAGTCAACAGAGTAGTGATAAGGCTTTTAGTTTATTGGTAAATCTGGCAAAAAAAGACTCATCTTCAAAAATTAGAGAAAAAGCAATATTCTGGATTGGCCAGAATAATAGTGACAAAAGTTATAAACACCTTTCAGATATTTATAATAGTTCTAAAGACAGTAGAATTAAACAAAAAATTATTTTCTCATTAGCACAGCTAAATAATGAAAAAGCATTCACAAAGCTTAGCGCAATAGCAAAGAGTGATCCGGATATCAAATCAAGAGAAAAAGCTATTTTCTGGATAGGGCAAACTAATAATGACAAAAACTTTAAATTGCTTTCTGAGATATATGATAGTTCAAAAGAGAGTAGGATAAAACAAAAAGTTATCTTCTCACTGTCACAATTGAATAATGAAAAAGCTTATACAAAGCTCAGCACTATTGCAAAAAATGACCCTGATATTAAAGCGAGAGAAAAAGCTATCTTCTGGATTGGACAAACTGATAATGATAGAAATTTTAATTTACTTTCAGAAATATATAAAACTGCTAAAAATATTCGAATAAAACAGAAAGTTATATTTGCCTTTTCACAATTAAAAAATGAAAAAGCTTTTAATAGGCTGGTTATTATTGCAAAAGATGAGAAAGACAATGAGCTTAGAAAAAAAGCTATCTTTTGGATTGGTCAGAGCAATAATCCTAAAGCTGGTAAGATCCTTGAGGAGATAATAAATGAAAAATAAGTCAGTCTTATCAGTACTTTTAATAATTGTATTCAGTCTCCTCACATTTGCTAATAAACTGATTAAAGCCCCTGATTCATTAAAGGGGTTAAATTCGAGTTATAAATGGGCTGCGAAGAATGCAAAAAAAGATAAATATATAGTTTATACAGTTAAAGTATTGATGAATGAAAACTCTCATTATGGATCATGGTATAGTGACTCTGAAGATATGACAAATCTTGGAGAACTCTTAACAGGGAAAAAACATCTGTATAGAAATTCTGGAAAAATGACAGTAAAAAATGCTGCAAAGATGGCTTTGAAATCTCATAAAGAAGGAGATGGACACAGGAGTATTGGAAAAAAAGTATTAAAAAATGTTGCCATTTTATTTAAATTTGAAAAAAGAAAACTTTCAAAAATCTCAACTCGAACTTATGATTCAATGATTGAAGAAAAAAATTATCCAATTTACTGGCTCGGAAATTATAATAATAATGAGAGTATTACATTTTTAAAAAAACAGTTTGAACTTCTTAAAGAATCTAAACTTCAAAAACAATTAGTTTCTTCAATTGCACTTCATAAAGATGAAAAGAATGTAAAACCTTTTCTTTTAAATATAGTTAAAAACAACTATGATAATAAAGTAAAAGCAAATGCAATATTCTGGCTGGGTGAATATAGTTCACCTGAAATTGTAAAGATCTTAATTAAAATTGCAAGAGGGAATAATAGTAAATTAGGCAAAAAAGCAGTTTTTTCTCTTTCTAGGATTAAGAATAATAAGGCTGATAATGCATTGATAGATCTTGCAAAAAACTCAAAAAACAAAAAAATAAGAAAGAATGCAATATTCTGGTTGGGTCAGAAAGCAATAAAAAAATCTGCAAAAACCCTTGGGTATATTGCAAATAATGATTCTGATTTTGATGTACAGAAAAAAGCTGTTTTTGCTCTTTCACAACTTCCAGGAGATTCAGGAATAGATAAACTTGTTAATATAGCAAAAACTCATAAAAGTTTTAAATTAAGAAAAAGTGCTTTATTCTGGTTAGGACAAAGCAATAACCCAAAAGGTTTAAAAACAATTATTGATATTTTAAAAGATTAATTTAATATTCAAGCAGGTTGGACAAACGTTTAACCTGCTTTTGCTTCAAGAGGCATCGTTTCATAAATATTCAGTTGTCAAAAGTAAAATTAGTTTAATGTCGCTTCCGGTGATATCT
>JAOZTV010000356.1 GCA_029939015.1 Candidatus Aminicenantota bacterium | reverse complement strand
GGGGACGGGGTCTTTATTTTTTGATTCTCTGAAATAATCTAATGAATTCTACCTTTTTTTATGTACAATTAATAAAGAAACATCATTAATATTGTAAGAAGGGTTTAAATTACCTGTTATGATAAATTCGCATTTGATAAATTCTTTGAAATAAAGTTGACATATATACTAATTATATATATTATTATTTATAGGCAGGAGGCAAATATGGAAGTAGTATTAAAAGTTCCGAATAGATATTTCCTAAATTATAATGATTCTGACATAAAAAATGCTTTTACATTGTCTATGGCATTAATCATGTATCAGGAAGGCAAAATTTCTTCAGGTGCTGCCTGTGAATTGGCAAAAGTTGATAAATATACTTTTATGAAATCATGTAGAAAGTTAAAAATACCTATGATTAAATATGAATTTGACAATATAGAATCAGAATTAGAAAAATATGAAAGTTTGGTTTTAAATTGAATGGTAATTATTGCAGATAGTTCAGGCTTAATATCACTTGCTATTTGTGATTGTTTATTTCTTCTGGAAAAACTATTTAATGAAGTTAAAGTTCCAAAAGCAGTTTTTGATGAAGTTGTCATTGAAGGTAAAACGCAATCAGAAATATTAGAAAAATTTCTCAAAGATAAAATCATAGAAATTGATTCAACGAAATTTGTTATAGATGCGGGAAACTTAGGAAAAGGTGAAATTGAAGCAATGGCTTTGTATAAAAAATTATCATCAGATTTTTTATTGATTGATGATTTAAGAGCAAGAAAAATTGCCGAATTAAATGAAATAAATATAATTGGTAGTTTGGGCGTTTTGCTTTTAGGTAAAAAAAAAGGATTTATCCCGAAAATCAAGCCAATTATTCAGAAGATAAAGAAATCTGATTTATATATAAGCGAAAAACTGCTTGATTTAACAATAAAATATGCTGGAGAATAACTCATTTTACTCCTAAATTATAAAGCCTCCTTGGAGTTTTACTTTTTTACGTTTTGATTTAAATTTTTCGGGGACGATTTTTCGGGGACGGGGTCTTTATTTTTTGATTCTCTGAAATAATCTAATAAATTCAACTTGTTTTCTCATACAATTAATAAAGAAACATTATTGATATTGTAAGAAGGGTTTAAGTTACCTGTTATGATAATTAATTCATATAATATTGACATAATTTGTTAATAATATTATATTTATAATATGAAAAAAGAAACAGAGATTATAGAGTATAAAGAATCTTTGACGCAATTAAAAAAAGGAATTATTTCTATAGTTTCTATGCTAAATAAACATAAATCAGGGAAACTTATTTTTGGTATTAAAGATAACGGTGTTGTTAAAGGTGTTTCAATTGGTATGAATACATTAAGAGACATTTCTAAATCAATATCTGATCATATTGAACCAAAATTATACCCACAAATAAATGAAGAACAAATAGAAGATAAAACTTGTATTGTAATTGACTTTACTGGTAAAAGTATCCCTTATTTTGCTTTTGGAAGAGCCTATATTAGAACAGCAGATGAAGATAGAATATTATCAAGTAAAGAATTAGAAATATTAATATTAAAAAAAAACAAAGATAAACTTGGATGGGATAATGATATTTGTGTAAAAGCAAATATGTCTGATATTTCTTCAAAGAAAATTAAAGAATATGTTTCAAAAACAGGATTAAAATTTACATCAAAAAAGGAAGTTCTTGAAAACTTAGAGTTAATAATAAATGATAAATTAACCAATGCAGCAATTATATTATTTGGCAAAAATACTTCTGAATTTTTTCCGTTATTGAATTTAAGATGTGCTACTTTTATAGGAGATGATTCTTTAAGTAAGTTCTTAGATATGACTGACTATGAAGGTGATCTGTTTGAATTAATTTCATTTGCCGAAAAATATATTTTACAAAAAATTAATGTAGGAATGAGATTAAATGGATTAGTCAGGGTAGATGTTCCAGAAATAAATTTTGATGCATTTAGGGAGACAATTATTAACGCTTTTTGCCATAGAGATTATTCAATACCTCAAGAGATAAACATTGCTGTGTTTAAAAACAAAGTTGAAATAAGAAATCCTGGTGAATTATATGGTGGTTTAACAATTGATGATATCTTGTTTAAAAGAATATCTAAAAGAAGAAATTCACTTATTGCAAATATATTTCATAGAATTCATTTTGTTGAAAAATGGGGTACAGGAATAAGTAAAATTAAATCTTTGGAACCAGATACTGAATTTAAAGTTTTTGCTGGTTTTTTTTCTGCAACTTTCAAAAGAAAAAACATTGTGGTAAATGCACCTGTAAATGCACCTGTAAATGCACCTGTAAAATTAAATAATTTACAGAATGGAATATTAAATGAAATTGATAAAAACAAAAATATTACATATGATGAACTTAGTGATATTTTAAATAAAAATAGAGTGACTATTATGCGGAACATTTCAAAATTAAAACAAAATGAATTTATTGAAAGGGTTGGATCTAATAAAAATGGCTACTGGGTATTTAAAAAAAATAAAGCAGATAATAGCAAATAATTCCTATGACAGATTTACCCTAAATGTGCAATTACACTCACCAATGAAAGTTAGGCGAAGTGCCTTGTTATGTCTTTTTGTCTTCAGCTTTTTTAACACGAATTATGTTATTGCCAACTTTCTTATTATTCAAGCTTTTTATCGCAAGTTTGGCTTCTTCTGGTTTCGGCATTTCAACAAAACCAAAACCCTTGGATTTACCGGTGGATTTATCTAACACCAAATCACAAGATTGTATGGTTCCATATTCTTCAAAGAGAACTTTCAATTCTTCTTTGGTAGTGCTACGAGCAAGATTAAGAATTATTAATTTCATAAGTTAAAACCTCCATAAGTATTTAACGATTCCACAAGATTCCTTTTTTTATTTTAGATTTTGCTTTTTATCTTTGATATTCAATTTTTCTATTTTTTTTTGTATTGTGTTTCTATGAAGTTTTGTTTTTGCTGAGACCTTTGTTTTATTATAGTCATATTTTTTTAGTAATGCCGTTAAGAGGTTTTTTTCAAATTCATCCATTATTTCTTTATAGTATATATGTTTTGCATTTGCTATATGATATGAAAGTATTTTCATTTTTTTGTTGAGC
>JAOZTV010000079.1 GCA_029939015.1 Candidatus Aminicenantota bacterium | reverse complement strand
ATACATCCTTTTCCAAGGACTAGTCGATTGAGACAATTCTATGGCATATACAGAGTCAATATCTAATTTCTTTGCCCTTCGTATTATTCCGTTCATAATTTTCTTCTGCATCTGTTCTTCTGATATACAGTGGATTTACATTTTCAATATTTGTTTCTACATTTCCGGATATATAATTAGAATAAGCAATTTTCGCAATTTCTTTAGATAGAAAACTCGGATTGATAATATTTGATACTTGGAAAGTATTTGTTAAATAATCGTTATGTATTATTGCTCCGCTACCTGCAAAAAGATAAGGTTCATTTTTGCCTAATATATTTCCCAATTGTGAAATATCAACTAGTGAGGGCTTACAAAAATCAATTAAATCATTATCTATTATTGAATAACCTGCAACATAGACCTGTTCTCTTTTCGCATCAATAAGTGAAACTACCCTATTATTCATTCCTTTATACATCGATGCAATTGCCTCTAATATATTTACCGGTACAATTTTTTTATCACTATCAAAGACTAATCCTTTTATTGTAGCCATTCCAACTCTAATACCTGTAAAAATACCAGGACCGATTCCAATTCCAAAAACATCAATATCAGAAATATCTAAATTTAACTGTCCCAATAAAAACTCAATTATCTTAATTATATTAGCAGAAAGGTCATTATTACTTATAAAATTATATTCTGCTAAAACCAAATCGTTACAAGTTAAACAAATTGAGCATTGCTTTGATGTTGTATCCATTGCCAAAACATATACATTATCACTAAGACTTGATGTCATATTTTTTTTTCCATTATAATTTTAGTGCCAGTTTTTGTTGAAAGAAATTCAACCTTATCCATATAATTTTTCATAATCAGGATACCTCTTCCGTTAAAAGATAAAATATCCTGATTTTCAAGTTTTTTCCCAATTTTTTCAAAGTCAACTTTATCAGGATTTTCATCTTTAACACTAATATATAAATATTCTTTATTCCATTTGAATTTTACATAAACCTTTCTATTTACATCCTGTTTATTACCATGGAGTATTGCGTTATTAATAACCTCTCTTAGAGCTATTTCAATCTTAAATGCTGTATCATCGTTAATCCCAAGATGTTTCTCTATATAGGCAAAAACTACAGCACAAAATTCTGTATATTTTAAATTGCTACTGAACTCAAGTGTCAATTGATCCATTATTTACTCCATATATAATAATATCGCAAAATAAGATAAAAGTCCAATTTATTTATTATCCTAAAATTTTCATCAAAATTGTAGCGAAATGTCCAAGACGTCTGTTATAACAAGTAAAGCGATTGTGTCAAATGAAGAATAGTCGCACTATTTTGCAATGAAGACGATTGAGCTTAACGCAGTTAGAATGGGCATATTGGACATTGCAGTAGGTTTTGATGAAAAATTTAGGATTATCTTTCAAAATAATAGAATTGTTCTTTAATTTTTGATTTTTCTCTTATTGCCCTATATCGTTCTATATCATCACCTACCCACAAAGAAAACCCATTTGAATTAACAAGGTTCAATAGATGAATGTCAGATTCACTATCAGCAGCTGTTATTAATGGTCTTATTTTATTTATTCTATCCCAATAAAGTTCTTCTTTACCAATTGTAATTGTCAATGGTTCTTTTATTTTACCGGTTAATATTCTTTCTGCAGACAGAGAGTCTTTATTTATTTTTATAGTTTCAGGCTCAATTCCAAAACATTTTTCTTCATCTAATTCAAATAAATATTTACAAATAAGTTTTACAGAAAATATATTTGTAGCAGAAATAACATATATTTTAAAATCATTTTTCTTTAATAATTCAATAAATTCATACATAATTGGGTGTACTTTTGGTATAGGAATACTAATACCTTCAATATCTAAGTTTTTTTTTGTTGATTTAAGAACATTTTCAGTAGCTTTTATAATAGCATTGATTGATAAGCCAGCCATTATAGAAACTACCTTGGAATAAGCAACCTCTTTACCTTCATTTTTTAGAATATTGAGATATTCTTGCCATGAAAGTCCTAATGAATACCCCTGAATCTTTAACATTGAGAATACTGCATCTCCTATATCGCCAATAAGAAGTGTATTATCAAGATCAAAGACAGCTATTCTATTTTGTTTATCAACTCCAAAATAATCATTAGCTTTAAAAAAAACTATTTTATTCTCTAAATCATTAAGATTATTTATAGTCAGGCTCTTATTCATAATTTTCAAATCAATATTCTGTTTTTTCTTCTTTATTTTTCCATTCTTCAAACAAGGTCAAACATTTGTCTCTCTGAATAGGATAGGTAAAAACCTTTTGTTCTTTAGCCTCACCTCTAATTACATCATATATGAACTTATCATCAAAACCTATAGATGCTGCATCTATTTTAGTACAGCCAAAATACAATGTTTTTATCTTAGCCCAATGAATAGCAGCAAAACACATTGGACAAGGTTCACAAGTAGAATAAATTTCACAATCTGACAAGTCAAATCTTCCAAGTTTTTTTGAAGCTCTTCTTATTGCAAGTACTTCTGCATGAGCAGTAGGGTCATAAGATGATATCACCTCATTATGTGAACTTGCAATTATTTTACCATCTTTTACTATTACTGCACCAAAAGGGCCTCCATCATTTTTTTCCATTCCATTTCTTGCTTCTTTAACAGCTTCTTCCATATATTCATCTTTATTCATATCATTTCCTTATTTAATTTTATTTTTTTCATTTATCAAAAACAATTCACTTAAAATATCTTTTAAAATTCTGAAAAAAGAATACGGTTTAACAAAAAACCTTGGGTTATGAGATTTATACTCTGCAAATTCAGAAATTTTATTTAAAAACAAAAAAACATATTTTGTAGGAAAATCACCCAGTTTAAGCATTTCTTTAAACGATTCCGCATCACAAAAAAGTATGTCAGTCTTATTAACAATAGTATCATTATGTATTATTTCAATATCAGGTATTATTTCATTAAACTGATCCAAAAGCGTAGCTATTAGTTCTTTATCCTTAAACTTTAAAATTATCCTGCTTTTTTCTGGAATAATTTCATAAAGCTTAACTAAATCTTTATTGATAATATACTTATAGTTTGAGCTTTGTAAAAGTATAGTTTCCTTAAGCCTATTTGTAATCTGTGGATAAGTTTTAAAGAAGTTTATCCATGCAGGTATTTTATTAAAATCAGCAATAAGAAAATGTTTTTTAATTAGTTCACATAATTCATTGATAAAAAAGGGTATCGATAAAGGGTTTTCTGTTATAAGAATAGTAATTTTTTCTATTGAAATAGATTCACTCGTTTTTAAAATCCTTAAAGACCGTTCCATATTCTCTACTCTTTTTTTGATAATTGATAAATTTGTCAGATTTTCTTTAATTTTTCTAATTTCATATTTTTCTTTGACATTCGTTTTATTGCCCCTTTGGTTAACAAATATATTCAATGCAACACTGAGATCATTAAAACTTTTTGGACTTATTACTTTTAAATTACTAAATACAGATAAAAAGACAATGTTCAAATCATTATTATTCATATTAACTATTCTATTAGACAAATAGTTCAATATTGGAGGATCATCAAAACTAAAAACTATATCTCTTGATAAGACAGGTTCGAGTAATTTTAAAAAACGTTTTGTTTTTGTTACTGAAAACTCTTCAAAAACAATAATTTCAAATATTTTTTTTACTGCACTAATAGGAAATAACTTAAGAATAGTAGCAAGATATTCCTTTTCCATCAAAAAGAATTCTTTTTCATTATCAGGGTCAAATAAAATATCCTTAACTGAAAATTCACCTCTTTCCCTTATCTTTTCCAATAACATGATTTTTAAATTATAATGATTAGACTTCAAAACATTTCTGCAAAAATCAACATAGTAAATATTATTAAAGAGAGGGAAATATTTAAGAATTATCTCCTGCTCATCATAAATTTTATCATCAAAATAATCAAAAAAATATTTTACACCTTCATCAATTTTCAATAATGGAGCTATTATATCCTCATTATTCAACTCGTTAGATTTATACACATCAAATAAAAAATTTAAACTCTTTGGATTATTACCTAAATGCAATACAATATTACTTCTAAATTTTTCATATTTTCCATACATTCTTTCAAGAATTTCCAAACCTTTTTCATCTTTGCTAAGAGCAATTATATTTAAAATAATATTTCTAATTCTTATATCTTTAATCATAATAAATACATTTTCCAAATCATAGAGTTTTTCATATATTAAAACGGGAAATCTCGTTAAATATGTATGTAAATTATTTACAATAGAAAGAAACTCATCGCATTCTTCTTCTATAATACATTCAATTTCAAAACTTCTTTTAAAAAAAGTTTCATATATTGTTGCATTAATATTATCTGAACCAGCTGAACATAAGATTTCAAATGCAGCATCCTGAACCTTAGTTTCTTTAAACGAAAGGAATTTTATAAAAGCAAGAGAATCTTTTTCAGATAAGATTCTTTTTAAAATATCAACTGTAACCCTGAAGCTTTTATAATTATCTTTTTCGTTAATGAATCGTGGGACTAGAGTAAGAACAGGATTGTTTTTTTTTATTTTGCCTATTTCATTATTTAATGTTTGCAATAAAATTGAATTTCTAAGATCTTTAAGGGCAAGGTTGAGTATATTTAAGGCTCTTCTGTCATTATATTTTGAAATGGAGATTATTGCTTCTTTTTTTAAATGAACATTGTTTTCTGTTTCAATGATTTTTTTTAATGGTTCAAGAAATGCAGGATGATGTAAATAACCAACTGCACGTATAATATTTAATCTGACTTTAACATCTATTTCTATAGATTTCATATATTTTATTACAACATATTCAGTATTGTCATCACCCTTGGTAATAATATCTTCTAAAATCACACGGAAATCCATGTCGTTTATTTGCTCAGCATTAACTATCAGTTTCCTGATCTTCTTTATATTTTCAATAGACTTTTCTCTATCCATTTATTTGATTGATTGAAATTTTTCCTTTAATTTTCGATCTACTATTTCTGGAACTATATCTTTAAGCTCTCCACCCATTCTATATATTTCTTTTACAAACCTTGAACTCACAAAGGAGTATTTAACAGAGGGGACAAGAAACACTGTTTCAATTTCAAGGTCAACCTCTCTGTTCATCAGAGCCATCTGAAATTCAACTTCAAAATCTGAAATTGCCCTAAGACCTTTAGCAATAACTTTTATTTTCTTTTTCTTCATATAGTCAACTAATAAACCATCAAAAAAGTCAATTTCTATCCTGTCATTATCTCCAAATACAGTTCTTAACATATCCAACCTTTCATCAAAATCAAACATACCAGTTTTTGAACTATTTTTAAGAACAGCTACAATAACCCTATCAAATACGACCAAGGCTCTTTTAATTATATCAATGTGACCATTGGTAACAGGATCAAAAGAACCGGGACATACAGCTATGCTATTACCCATTTACAAAGCCCTTCTTTTCTAATATATTATATAAATTAATTTTTAATTCTTCTATTGAACTATCATTTGTAATCAAAAAATCTGCATTATTAATACAATCTCCAACTCTTTGCCCCTCAGGAGGTTCTCCTATCCCCCATTCTCTTTTTAAAGCTGACCTAATATCATCCTCACTTCCAATATCAGTATTTCTTTTTCTACTCTTAATTCTATTAATGAGTATCGTTTCGTCTGCTTTTACTCCCAGAAGAAAAAATCCGGGCAACTCTCTTAAAAACTCTATTTCAGCTGGATTTCTAATGCCATCAATTACCCAGTTTGATATTTCAGATTTTTCTATAGATTCTTTTATAAGCTTCCCAAGTATTCCTGCACCACCGGATACTCTAAGCCCATTACCAATGTCCTGCATCTGACTTCTAGTAACTTCTTTACCCTGTCGTTTAACTTCAGCTCTTACCATATCCGATAATGACGTTTTATTAAATCCAAGGTCTTCCAGTATTTTAATAATCTCACCTTTGCCAGAGGCCATTCTTCCTGTCAATCCAATAAGAATTCGTTCCATATTTCTCACCATTATTATTTTAACTTATTTTCCATATTGATCTTTGTCATCTACAATATCCTGTACTTTCCAATCATTAATCCAATCTGATACATTAAAGATTTTATAATCTTTTTTTTCATCTTGAACAGAGGTAATTACCCGTTTCAAACCAGCATTAATTATCATTTTTTTGCAAATAAAACAGGGAAAGGCATTAATAGTCATATTTGTATCCCTAAGCTTGCCAAAGATATAAATATCGCCATCAATGAGACTAACACCCGCCCTAGCTGCATTTATTATGGCATTCTGTTCAGCATGAACCGATCTGCATAATTCATATTTAGTTCCAGAGGGAATATTCAATTTTTTCCTCAAACAAAAACCATGCTCAAGAGAACTTTTTGTATTCCTAGGAGCACCAACATACCCTGTAGCAATTATCTGGTCATCTTTTACAATAATTGATCCCATAAATACCTTTAAGCAAGTTGACCTTTCTGATACAACTCTTGCTATATCCAAATAATACTGATCTTTCTTTGGCCTATTAATTTTCATAGTATAATTCTATCAATTTTTTAAAAAAAAGTAAAACAAAAATCTTTACCTAAATTTTTCATCAAAACCTACTGCAATGCCCAAAATGCCCATTCTAACTGCGTTAAGCTCAATCGTCTTCATTGCAAAATAGTGCAACTATTCTTCATTTGACTCAATCGCTTTACTTGTTATAACGGACATTTTGGGCATTTCGCTACAATTTTGATGAAAATTTTAGGACTTGACATTTTTTTTGTAAATATGTAAAGTTATATTATGAAAAATAATTTTTTATTATTTATTATTTTTATTATTTCTTTATTACTCTTTAATAGTAATTGTTCGAAAGAAAAAACAGAATTGGATTTAATAAAAGATAATCTAAAGAGAATAGCAAAAAATGCTGAAAACAAAAATATAGATGATTTTTTATTATATATTTCTGAAAATTATAAAGATAGTAAAGGCAGAAAGAAAGATGATATTAGACCAATTATTGAGACCTATATTAATAAGTATAAGGGAATAGTTGTAAACATTCTTGAAGTAAGAGCTATAGAGATTAAACCTCTTGAGGCATTGATTGAAACTGATGTTGCACTCTCAAGCGGAATAGCGAGAGCCTTAAGAAAGGTTACAAATATTTCAAGTCGATATTATCAATTTCAGGTTAAATTAGTTAAAGAAAGTACAATTTGGATGCTAGTAAGTGTAGAATGGAAATATATTTCCAAAAGTGAGCTTTCTGATGAATCATTAAATATACTGAGTAATATTCTTGATTAAATGGAGTAGAAATGGGTTTTTTTAAAAAAAAAAAAAGTGGAAATGGAATAATTGAATTAGATGAAATTTATGGATACTTTGATGAGGTAATAAAACAAAGAAAAGAAATTGAAATAAAAATAAAAAAAAAAACGTTTCAATGTGGAGTATATCAGATAGAGGAAAAAAAAAAATCCTTGAGAATACAGGATAAAGGGCTTGATTATTATGACAAAGACCCTGTAAAATGTGGATTTAGCCTTGACAACACTTGGTTTTCTTTTAATTCAACCCTATTAATAATTGATGATAAACCCTATATTCTTATACCAGATGAAATTGTTCATAAAGAAAGAAGAAAACACAAAAGAGTGAGCTTTGCAGGGAGAGAAAACACAAAAATTTCAATATTGGAAAGTTTTGGGAAAGGAGTTGGAATTACAGGATCAATTTCAAATATAAGTTTAAGTGGAATCTGTGTTGAAATAGAACGTGCAATTATTATTGAGAGTGAGCGGGAAGTATCGCCACAGGCTAACCTTCTTGAAACTGGCAAAAAATTAGGTTTAGTTAGAATAAACGGTATATCAACTGTACCTGAAATAGATACTACAGGAACAGTTCATGAAATGCGTAGAGGTCATAAGTGGAATATTGCAATTGAACTTCCAAAATTTAAAGAAGACTTCAAAAACAGTCTTGAAAGATTTATTGAATCAAGGAGCAGAGATTTTACATTAATTAGACGCTCAAGAAAAAAACGTCTAGAAGCAGAAAAACAACGACAGGAAGAGATAAATAATAGACAACAGGAACAGGTTGTTACAGACAAAGAAGTAAATGTACCAGGAGCAACATCATTAGAAGATCTTGAAAAAGAAAATAAAAAAAAAAAAGTAGCCGAAGCACTTAAAAAGAAAGAAGAAAAAAAGAAAAATTTAATACCAATTCTTATTGTTGGCAAAGCTCTTGATAGAGATTTGTTTTTTTTAAGAAAATTTACCAATTTTGAATTTTTTATTGCAGAAGATATACCAGATCTTTTAAAAAATTTAAGTGAGCATAGTCCTAATTTATTATTTATACCACATTTACTTAAAGATCAAAATATGATCAATATCCTTATTAAAATCTCTCAAAAAGGTGTTTTACATGATATTAGGGTATTTCTTTTTATAGAAAAAATGATATCTGAAAATGATGTAATAAAATGCAAAACTCTGGGTATAGAAAGTATTTTAAAACTTCCTATAAAAGATCCTTTAGTACTTATTAAGAAGATTAGTAAAAAGACTAACTAAAACCTATATTTAACGATTCTTTATATATAATGAAAATTTTCTGGGACTGGGTATTTATTTTTAGATTTTTGCTTCTAATGATTTCGAGATAGATTTTTATTCACCCCTCCAATCTTTCAACTCAACTCAAAAACCATCAAATCTTTATTTAATTCTCTGGCAACTTTAATTGAATTTGCAGTCCCCCTAGAATTATTTTTTATAAATGCTATTACCAAATCAGAGTTTTCAATAATTACTCTATTTCTAACGATCCCTGCACCTCTTCCATACTTCTTCCAATCAGGTCTATAAATTACTGTATTAATCTTATAAACCTTGGCATACTCTTCTGCTAAGGAATCAGTCCCTTTTGCTCCCCCTGAAATAATACAGTCAATATTCCCATTTAACTCTAAGAATATTGGAGTAACTTTTTCTTTAAACTCTTTAAAATCAACAAAATCTCTTGAGCCAACTATTAGTTCATCTAATTTTGCATTCTTTTCAGTTAAAAGAGTATCTAACCCTTTAATTTTCCCTAAAATCTTTTTCCTTATTTGGATTCCTTCCTTGTTAAAGATAATAGAACTTCTGTTAATAAAATCATACGACATAATTGCCTCCATTTTTATAATTTTTCAGATACATAGTATTACATCCACTATACTATCCTGAGGTATAGTTAAAAAAAATTATTTAAAAGCAATCTTTACAATAAAATTAATTTTACAATTTATTATTCCATAAAAAAACTACTATACCTCAGGATAGTATAGTGAGTGTCATAAAATACTTAAGATATTGGAAAAGGAGGATTTTAATATGAATGAAATGCTTAATAAAGATGAATTGAGGGAAATAAAGAAAAACCGTGTTGATTTTTTGTCAATCCCAAGAAATCAAATTTATATTGTTCTGGATAATGTAAAATTTTTACATAATATTGGTACAATTATAAGGCTTGCAGATGCCGTTTTGGCTGCAAAGGTTTATATATGCGGTACTGTTTTTAATAAAAAAAACCGGAGCTTTAGAAATGCAGTAAAAGGATTGGATAAATGGGTTGACTGCGAATACTGCCCTGATAGTGTTGAAGTCATTAAAAAATTAAAAGCTGAGAAGATCAAAATCGTTTCAGCAGAAATTGCACATAGTAGTATTGCATACGGCAAACTCAATTTACAATCCCCTATTGCAATTGTATTTGGTAATGAAAAAGATGGAGTATGTGAAGAGGTTTTAAAACTATCAGATCACATAGCACATTTACCTGTTCTTGGAATGACAAATTCAATAAATGTTGCAACAACAGCAAGTGTATTTTTATATGAGATATTAAAGAACTCTTAATTTCCAAAAGGAGAAAAATATACAAATGACAAATGAAGAAAAAATTGAGTTAATGTCAATATGGGATAAAAACATTAAAAGGTTTGGTTCTCTTACTGAGGGGATTGATAATAAGCAATGGGAAACTTTGAAGAATTTTAATTTTTATGATATTAAGTTACAATTTAAAAAATTAAATAATTCAAATACTCATATTATAGGATATTGGAATAATAATAGATTTTATATTATAAGCCAACAGAAAATAGATTTAACAAAAATTAATTTTGATGGTATTGGGATTGATAATAAATTAATTGAAGATTTTTTTAATATTGTTTTAGACGATTCTATTACACATAATTATAAATTAAAAATATATGAAAAAACAACATTAATTAATGGTTATTCCATTTATCTTTTATTAAAAGATACAGTTGAAGCTGTAGGTGTTCATGTTAATAAAAACAGTGAATTAATATCAGCCTGCAGATTTCATTATAGATTTAAGGATGTTAATGGAAAAATAAATTTCATAGCAAATAAAACATATAAAAAAAACTATAAAAATTCTATACAAGAGATGCATGAATATATACAAAGTAGAGAAGATAAAAATGCCGCAAATTTTAGAAAACATTGACAAGATATGCCGTGATAAGGGTAGAGATGTACTATATTTAGAATTCGACAAGAAAATATTCTCAGATCCTGATGTTAATAAATGATTACTAATCTACTTCAATAAATGTAATTTTAGTTGCTTTACTTACTCTAACCCAAATTGATCGATTATTTCGGCAAATAGCTCAAACCTGTTGCACCATAATCAGATCAAGCTCTTCTTTACTAAATATTTTCAACATCTTCGGGTGATATTTATAATCCATTTTACCTCCTTATTAATCAATTATAATATATTTACTATACTATCCTGAGGTATAGTGAAGAATGACTTGGAAATATGTCAAAAAATTTTAAAAAGCTTTATGGTGAAACCATGTGGACTATTCACCAAAATATGCCAATTTAAGTGATAATTGTTTTGGAACTTATAGACATCTTACCTACATGTTTTTTAAAAATTTTATGGTTTTTTAATAAGAATTTTTTATAAATAATATTTTATTTAAGCCTTACTTATTATAAGGTATTCTAAGAGAATTAAAAAATATCATTAATTAGTTGAAAACATTTAACATATATAGTATATATTAGTTGGAGGATGTA
>JAOZTV010000355.1 GCA_029939015.1 Candidatus Aminicenantota bacterium | reverse complement strand
ACGATTTCTCTTGCTCATTACTTCCTCCTTTTTTATATACTAACATTAAGAAAGAAAACTTCCAAATTCTGTCGGCGCAAGCCTGACACGAAACGAGTTAAAAGCTTAGCTTAGCTAATCTTTAGGATTTCTCATAATAGCAAAACGGAAACGAACAAAGTTGCTTAAAGCACAATCTTTTTTACCATCGTGACCAGTGATATAGAAATGAGCATCAATCTCACTTCCTGGCAATGTTCTCTTGTTAATAGATGATTCATTGGGATTCCAATAAAAAATAATTGGCTTATACTCACCTTTAGGAGACCAATTAACATAGGAATAGGTAAAGAACTTAATGTTTTTGCCTCTTACCCCAGCTTTAACCCCAACATTCATCTTTATTATCCCTTTTTTATTAATATCAAAATCTTCTACTTTTCCATTAATAATTATTTTTTCATATTTGGAGTGATCTTTTAACATAGCTTTTACAAACTTATTAAATTCCTCTTTACTATCTTTTTGAACAACCCAATCAAAAACAATAGGAACCATTTGCCCTGATTTTGATAACCAAGGGATTTTTATTGTTTCATTTTTCTTTATTCTAGGCTTTAAGATTATTAGGTTTTTTGAAACCATATCTGTTGAGTAGTAAGCTGGCTTTGCCTTTAAAGAAGATTCCCAAAAACCTTCATCAAAACCAAACCTCTCTTCCATATTTTTAGCAAACTCTGCTCTAATTTTCTCTAAAGGTTCTTTGTTAGAAGATAAATTATAATAAAATGCAGCCTTAGCAATAGATTTATTCTTTAAAGCTAGCTCACCTTTTTTACTATAATCAACTTTTACCACTTTTTTTTTCTTCTTTATCACCTCTTTAGTCTCTTTTTTACCACTACAACCTAAAAGAATAAACACCAAGAAAACAGCTATGACTAAAAACAATTTTTTTTTCATCTTAAGCTCCTCATAAAATTATTAAACAAAATATATATTGACATATTAACAAACATTTGCGCCTGACACTAAACGACATAAGTTTGTCTCTTAATTTAAGATCAACTTGTAACTTTCAACTTCCTCTATATATGTATCGAAAAATCTCCAATTTCACCGAGAGCTTCCCAAATATTTTCACTCAGTGTTGGATGAATACATATTAAGTCTTTAAATTCTTCTGCTTTCATTTTCTTTGTTACTGCAAAAGATAAAAGTGGCATTAATTCACCTGCCTCTGCTCCAATTATGTGAGCTCCAACCAGTACATTGTCCTTATCAGAAATAATCTTTACTATACCTGTTTTTTCATCAATAGCATTTGCTCTTGATCCAGCAGAATATGGAAATTTCCCAATCTTTATATCAATGTACTTTTCTTTTGCCTGTTCTTCTGATAGTCCAATAGAAGCAAATTCAGGAAAAGTAAACACTGCACCCGGTATTGGATGATGTTTGATTTTTTCCCCGTCTTTAATATAATCGACTATGGCAATTGCCTGATGTGATGCCTTATGTGCTAGTAGCGGGTCGCCAATAATATCGCCACATGCAAATATATTAGTCTCTCCGGTTTTCAAGTTTTCATCAACTTCTATAAATCCTCTCTTATCAAGTTTAATATTTAATGTATCTGAAAAGATGTCAGAGCTATTTGGTTTTCTGCCAACTGCAAGTAGAATAGTATCAAATTCTTCTTCCCATTCTTTTTTGTCATTTTTAAACTCTACCTTTATCTGTTTATCTTCATTTATTTTAACAGGGTTTGAAACAAATGTTGAAGAATGAATTTTTATTTTCTGTTTTGCTAGTTCTTTTTTCAATATTTCTGATACTTCATTATCACTACCCGGGATAATATGATCCATCACCTCAACAATAGTTACAGATGATCCAAGATAAGTATAAATAACTGCCATTTCAACACCAATGGCTCCTGCTCCGACAACAAGCATTTTTTCAGGAATAAATGACAAGTCTAATGCCTTATCTGAATTTATTATGAGTTTGCCATCAGGTTTTAAAAATGGTAATTCTGCGGGAACTGAACCTGTGGAAATAATAATACTCTCTCCTTTTACCTCTTCATTACCATTTACAAGAATTGTATTCTTATCAATAACTTTTCCCTTTCCATGTATCAAGTCAACTCCGTTCGCCTTAAATAAAAACTCAATACCCTTGGTAAGTTTTGAAATAACTCTTGTTTTGTTTTTATTTATTTTATCAATATCAATTGAAATATCTCCAAAAACCACACCTGATTTTGCAGCAGATTTTGCCTGTTTTATACTCTTAACAGTATGTAAGAGCGTTTTTGTAGGGATACAACCCCTTTGAAGACAAGTACCACCGGGTTTGTCCATTTCAATAACAGCAGTTTTTAATCCTTTTTTCCCTGCTCTGATAGCTCCTTCATACCCTCCAGGTCCACCACCTAAAAAAATTACATCATATTTCATTATTTACCTCTGCATTAAATCTTTCATTTTTTTTACTGCATTTTCCAAACTTAGAAAAGTTGAATTTGCAATAATAGTATGTCCAATATTTAATTCCTCTATACCTGATATTGCAACAATATCTGTAACATTCTGATAAGTCAGACCATGACCTGCAAATACTTTAAAATCAAGCTTCTTTGCATAAGTAACCGCTTTTTTTATCTTGTCCAATTCTATGTTTTTATAACTATTATTCCAATTATCTGCAAAAGAACCTGTATTAATTTCAATAGTATTCAAGCCTAATCTATGACAAGCCTTAATTTGATCGTTGTCTGGATCAATAAAAACAGATACACTCAGTCCTGCTGACCTTAAATTACCTGCAACTTCACCAACCTTTTCTGAATTTAAAACAACATCCAGACCACCCTGTGTTGTAATTTCATCAGGACTCTCAGGTACGAGCGTACACATATCAGGTTTATATTTTAAAGCAAATTTAACCATCTCCATTGAAACTGCCATTTCTACATTAAGAGTAGTTTTAATGGTTCTTCTTAAAAGTTCAACATCCCGCTCTCCAATATGTCTTCTATCCTGTCTTAAATGTACAGTAATACCGTCAGCACCTGCAAGTTCTGCAATAACAGCAGCATAAACAGGATCCGGTTCATTAGTCTTCCTTGCCTCTCTTAAAGTTGCAATATGATCAATATTAAC
>JAOZTV010000078.1 GCA_029939015.1 Candidatus Aminicenantota bacterium | reverse complement strand
TTCTTATCTTCTTCCAAAAAGAGCTGAGCCTATCCTGACCATTGTTGCACCTTCTTCAATAGCTATATCATAATCATAACTCATTCCCATAGAAAGATGCTGAATATCAAAATTATCTAAATTCAATGCATTAATTTCATCTTTTAATGCTCTAATTCGTCTAAAATACTGCCTGGAGTCTTCAGGGTCATCAACCGATGGCGGTATAGCCATCATTCCGATTATTTTGACACGGTTTAACTTTTTTATATATTCTAATGCCTTACGTAAGCCATTTTCTGTAAAGCCAGATTTAGTTTTTTCTTCTCCAATATTTATTTCAATAAATACGTCTCTAATATCTAAAACTCTTTTATGAATATGTTCAATAGATTTAACCCCATCAACGGATTGTATGAAATCAAAACTATTTAAAATTCGATTAATTTTATTTTTTTGTAATTTTCCTATAAAATGCCAATTGATATCGAGATCTTCAAGATCATGTCTATGTATTTCGGCTTCCTGAGTTTTATTTTCTCCCATAATTTTTATTCCACACTCATAAGCCTCTCTTAATTTATCAGAGGATTGTCCTTTACAAACACCAACAAGTTCTATATCACTTGGTTTTTTTCCTATTCTCTCACAAGCAGAAGCAACCTTTAATGCAATTTTATTATAATTTTCCGTAACTGTCATATTATTCACCTATTCTCCATATATACATTCGTGCATATTATACAATAAAAAAAAAAAAAATTAAAGTTTTCTTTGTATTTTTATTCTTTACCGTATATCATCATTATCGTATAATATAAAATAAAAAAAAGGGGGATTTAATGAAGGTACTGGTAATTGGTTCAGGCGGAAGAGAAAATGCATTAATATGGAAAATATCTCAATCAAAATTAGTTAAAAAAATATATGCAATTCCCGGAAACCCAGGTGTTTCAGGACTGGCAATTACAAAAGATATAAACCCATCAAATATTATTGAAATTGCTGATTTTGCAAAAGCAGAGGGCATTGATTTAACAATAGTCGGCCCGGAATTACCTTTGGCACTTGGTATTGTTGATACATTTAATAGTAAAAACCTTAAAATATTTGGACCTACTCAAAAAGCTTCAATTATTGAAAGTTCAAAGGCGTTTTCTAAAGAATTTATGAAGAAGAACGATATTCCAACAGCTGCCTTTGAAACCTTCAGGTCTGCAATTAATGCAATTAATTATTTAAAGAAGGCTAAATTCCCTCTTGTTATAAAGGCAGATGGACTTGCGTCAGGTAAGGGTGTTTTCATTTGTGAAAATTTAAATGAAGCACAGGATGCAATAAAAAAAACCATGCTTGAAAATAAGTTTGGTAAATCTGGGGAAATGGTTGTTATTGAAGAATTTATTTCTGGCCCCGAAATGTCTTTTATCGTTATTTCAGATGGCAAAAGAGTAATTCCTCTAGTATCGTCTATGGATTATAAAAAAATATATGAAAATGATGAAGGTCCTAATTCTGGTGGAATGGGTGCTATTTCTCCTTCACCGCATATTGATAAAGAAAAATTTAATTTTATAATGGAAAAGATTATATATCCTACGATTAAAGGTATGAAACAGGTAGGGCGAGAATTTAGAGGTGTTTTATATGCAGGTTTAATACTTGATGAATCCGGTCCAAAGGTACTTGAATTTAATGCAAGATTTGGTGATCCGGAAACTCAGGCAATTTTATTAAGATTAAAGAGTGATATTATACCAATTTTGGAAGGCTCGGCTGATAGTAATCTATTTGATGTGAGTGTAGAGTGGGACTCAAGGGTTTCAGCCTGTGTTGTTCTTGCATCTAAAGGTTATCCGGGTAAATTTGAAAAGGATAAATTAATAAACGGATTGGAAAGAGCAAAATTAGCAGAAGTAGAAATATTTCATGCAGGAACAAAACAAAAAGAAGACGGAGTTTATACAGATGGCGGAAGAGTTTTAAATATTTGTGCCAAAGGAAAAGATTTAAAAGAGGCAATGGGTAGTATATATGATTCAATCTCATTTTTAAGTTTTGAAAACATATACTTTAGACAAGATATTGGGAGGAGCAAATGAGTAAAATAGGAATAATTTTAGGTAGCGATTCAGATTATCCGTATATTGAAAAGAGTGTAGATTTTCTTAAAAAAAATTCAATTGGATTTGAAATTGAAGTAAGCTCGGCACATAGAACACCACAGAGAACAATTGATATTATCAGAAGGTTTGAAAATTCAGGAATTGAAGTTATTATAGCAGCAGCAGGTGGAGCAGCACATCTTCCGGGAGTAGTTGCAGCTCATACACTTTTACCGGTTCTTGGTATTCCAATAAAAACTGCCTTATCAGGTTTAGATTCATTATATTCTATAGTACAAATGCCCGGCGGTATTCCTGTTGCAACATTTGGTATAGGAAATTCAGGTGGATTTAATTCTGTTTTGTTTGCTTTAGAAATTTTAGCATTAAAAGATAATAAAATAAAAGAATTTCTCGTTAAATTCAGAAAAGATCAACAAAAAGAAGTTATTGAAAAAAGTGAGAGATTAAAAAAACTTGTATCTCAATAATTATTAATGAAATTTTTTGTCAGTTATTTTGGTTGTAGAACAAATCAGGCAGAGGTACAGGATTGGGTTATTGATTTGGAAAATATAGGGTTTGAGCTGACAACTAACCAATCAGAGGCAAACTTTGCAATTTTAAACACCTGTAGTGTAACTCAGAAAGCCGAAAAAGATGTTTTTAAATTTATTGAAAAAAATTATAAGAAAACAAATATTAAATGGTATATTGCAGGTTGTTCAATATCAAATAATAGAGAAAATATTGAACAAAAGTATAAGAATTATAGTTTTGTTGATAATGAAGAAAAAAAATCACTTATTGAACGGATAAAGGAAGACTTTTATACAGACGAAACATTTATTTATCATTCTTCTTTCAGGTCAAGAAAGTTTCTTAAAATACAGGATGGATGTAATCATAAATGTTCATATTGCATTGTCCCGTCCTTGAGAGGTAAAACTAAAAGTATATCATTACCTGAGATTAAAAAAAGAGCTGAATATTTTGCAAGTCTTGGATATAAAGAGCTAATTCTGACAGGAATAAATTTGTCTTCTTATGGATATGACATTTTTCCAAGGTTAAATATTATTGATGTACTTAAAACATTACAAAATATTAAAGGAATTGATTTGATAAGATTAAGTTCATTAGACCCAAGATATCTTGACTTTCAATTTGTAAAGAGTTTAAGTAAAATTGATAAATTGGCTTTGAGTTTTCATTTTTCTTTTCAAAGTGGAAGTAATTCGGTTTTAAATAGAATGAAGCGAAATTCAAAGGCAAAAAATTATTTGAAAATAATGGAAGAGTTTAAAAAATTTTTTCCAGATGCAAATTATGGAAGTGATTTTATAGTAGGTTTTCCCGGAGAGACAGAGAAAGAATTCTCTGAAACTGTAAGTTTTATTGAAGAGAGTAAATTAAACTATCTTCATGTCTTTCCATATTCTCCGAGGGAAGGAACAAAGGCTGCAATTATGGAAGAGCAGGTTCCTTCACAAATTGCAAGAAGAAGAGCAGGGGAATTAAAGGAAATTAATAAAAACATTAAATTTGAATATAGAGAAACATATATTGACAAAGTTGTTGCAGGAATTATAATTGAAGAATCAAAAGATTTTTCACTTGTGGTCACATCAAATTATTTAACGGTAAGAATTCCACCAAGTAAGGGATTAAAAAAGAAAAAAACATTTGTACAGATTAAAAGTTTTATCAATGAAAATATCTGTGAAGGTGTAATTGTAAGTCCATAAATATATTTTTTATATGCTACAATTTTATCTTTCTGGCTGTGCCAGATTAGGAGTAATAAATGGAAGAGATTAAGGGAACAAGTAATAGGGTTTTGGAAGTAGATCTAAGAACTCAGAAAACTAAAATATATAAGATAACTACTGAGGAAAGAATGCAGTATATTGGCGGGAAAGGCTTAGGTCTTAAACTTTTTTATGACAGGGTAAAGCCTGGCATCGACCCGCTCGGAGCTGATAATATTATCGCTTTTATGCCAGGAATCATAATGGGTACAAGTGCACCGAACTCAGGGCGATTTGATGCTGTGACAAAGTCACCATTGACAGGTATTATGACAACATCATCCTGTGGTGGTCCATTTGGAATACATCTTAAGACTGCAGGTTGGGATGGATTATTAATCAAAGGTATTGCAAAAGAGCCAACCTATCTTACTTTAGACAAGGATGGTGTCAAATTTCATAAGGCAGATAAACTTTGGGGTAAAAGCGCAATTATAGCTCAGAACGAAATTTCAGATAACAAATCCGGTGCAGTAGTGATAGGACCTGCTGGAGAAAAGGGTGTTCGCTTTGCCAATATTATATCCGGGGAAAGATTCCTTGGTCGAGGTGGGATGGGTGCTGTTTTTGGATCTAAAAACCTAAAGGCTATTATTGCAAAAGGTAAATTCTATAAGATTGTTCCTGTTGATCAAAGGGGCTTTGATAAAATAAAAAAACGAGCAGCAAAAAACATAAAAACAAATTATATGACGTCAGATGTTTATACTAAATATGGGACAAACGCTAACCTTAATGGTAGCAATGCTGCAAATATCCTCCCTATTCGCAATTTTAAAGATGGTCAACACGAAGATGCCTATAAACTTTCAGGTGAGGCAATGAGCAATAAACATAGTACAAAACATCATGTTTGTAAGCCATGTTCAATCCTATGTGGAAAAAAAGGGACATTTGACGGAGAAACTCTTCCTGTGCCTGAATTTGAAACCATTGGTCTTATGGGAACAAATTTAGAGATATTTGATTCAAATTATATTGCAAAGTGGAACTGGCTCTGTTCAAACCTTGCCATGGATACAATCTCTACTGGAGCCGTATTAGGCTGGGTTATGGAAGCAGCAGAAAAGGGTCTTATTAAAAGTAATCTTAAATTTGGTTCTACCGAGGGTGTAGAGGATGCTATTAATGATATGGTTGAGGGGAAAACTGAACTTGGTCGGGATATGGCAAAGGGCACAAGGTTTTTATCTAATAAATATGGTGGAAAGGATTTTGCTATACAGGTTAAGGGATTAGAGATGGCTGCTTATGAGCCAAGGGGTGCTTATGGACAGGGGCTTAATTATGCAACTGCAAACCGTGGAGCTTGTCACCTATCGTCCTATCCAATTGCATTGGAAATTTATTTTAATCTAATAAATCCCTATGCAACTTACGGAAAGGCACATTTTGTAAAATTTCAAGAAGATCTTACCTGCCTTGTAAATTCTGTTCACACATGTCAGTTTACAATGTTTGCTTATGTTTTTGAGTCATTACTTACAAAGATGACACCAAAACCAATACTTAGTGCATTGATGACTTATCTACCGGCTATTGCAATAAAGCTTATTGATTATAGTGTTTACCAAAAATTATGGCAGACAATCTCTGGTATGAAAATATCCAGTGCTGCTTTTATAAAGGCAGGAGAGAGAATACATGTTCTTGAAAGATATATGAACACCCTTGAAGGGATCTCTAAAAAAGACGACACACTTCCGGATAGAATGCTCAACGAAGGAAGAACCTCAGATCCTCTTCAACGAGTTGTTCCATTGGAAAAGATGCTTAACAAATATTATAAACTAAGAAAGTTTGATGAGAACGGAATCCCAACAGATGAACTTTTGAAAAAACTTTCCATAGAAAAAAAAGCATAATTAGGTGCTTACAGTGCTGTTAAGACCAATAAATTGTTTTAAAGAAGGCAGAGAGGCAAATAGGCAGGGAGGCAGAGAGTAAAAACATTAGGTACCTTTTTTTATCTTACTCTTTGTCTTTTTATGTTTCCTGACAACGCCGGCTTTTTGGTTCTGGCTATGCCAGATAGGAGTAAAAAATGAAATTAACTGAACAATTTAAATTTTTTAATCAGGCGAAAATAATATCCGGTAATAAGGGTCTTAATAATATCCCTGTAGAACTGGATGATTATAATGCCTCAAAACCACTTATTATTACAGATAAAAAATCTGTAGAGAAAAAGTTTGATAAAATATTTATTAAAGCTCTTTCTGATTCAAATCTAATTATTGGAGCCTTGTATGGATCAGTATCGAATGAGGCAAAAATTGCTGAGGTTCGCGAACTTGTTGACCTTTATATTGCAAGAGGATGTGATTCAATAATTGCCATAGGTTCTGAGTCTTCAATGAATACTGCAAAGGCTGTCAATCTCATGCTTTGTGAGAAAAAGGATTTTTTAGAAATTAAAGATGTCAATCAAAACCTAAAGCCTCTGATAGGAATTCTTACAATAGACTCAAGGGATACATTTACGACTGACATTGTCACCGTTGATGCTCGAACACTTCAATCAAATTATCTTTTTCCAAATGTTGTGATTATTGACCCACGAATGGTAAAGGGTGGTTCAGAGGAGTCGGTAGTTGAACGTTCACTTTTGGCACTTACTCAATCTATTGAGGCAGGAACATACGGAGTAAACAACCCAATGAATGATTCATATATTTACAGTGCAAATCAATATATATATGAGAACATCAAAGTCCTCAGTAAAAACAGACAGGAAACTGAAGCTGCTGTAGCCATTGCCAATGCAGTTTACATGGCTGGAGTTGCTTTTTCAAATGCACCAACTGGTATTGCCTATGCTCTGGCAAAAGAGATTCATAAACTTACAGGAGAATCTATTGGAAAGGTTGCTGCAATTATATTGCCACATGCATTAAGATGGATAAATGGTAAAAAAGACAATGGCATTAAGGATAAAATTTTACAATCACTCATCGGGATTGAGGGTTATGCGAAAACACCAAGTGAAAAAAGATCAATAATGGTAATTGATGAAATTGAAAATTTAATTAAATCATTTCCAAAGTCGCTCCCATCAAACCTTAAAGACCTAAAACTTCAAAGATATATCCTTGAAAATATCGCAAATATTATTCCAGACAAGATAGAGTATAAAATAACAGCCAAAGAATGCCTTGCTATCATTGATGCTGCCTGGTCTTCAGAAAAGGAGAAAGTATAATGAGAATAGAGAACTATCCGGAGATAATACCAGGTAAAAATCCATTTAAAAAAATCTATCTTGCTATTTTTTTATGGATAACAGGTAGAGCTATTCAAGCAGCAGCAA
This sequence comes from Candidatus Aminicenantota bacterium, assembly GCA_029939015.1. Taxonomy (GTDB): domain Bacteria; phylum Acidobacteriota; class Aminicenantia; order UBA2199; family UBA2199; genus JAOZTV01. The sequence continues at coordinate 4,043 of JAOZTV010000078.1, read as the reverse complement.
GGACAGACAGGGTTGTAAAGAAAGAGTTTGAAATGTTGCCGGACGACTTTATGCTGTACTTAGGTGTATCACCAAACGGTCCAGGGTTTGTCGTTGGAAAAGATAGCAACGGTAAAGCAAAATATATGGGAGCAAAGCTTAAAGGGAAATCCATAACATTAAAAATGATAATCAAAAATATTGAAGCGGCATTTTTGGTTTTCACATTTCAGGAATCAACGGCTGTCGGATTTGCTCACGATAGATTTATGGTTAGTGGAAATTTAGATGAGGCCTGTAGAATTGGTCGAGTGTTAGACATTGTTGAAATTTACTTGCTACCCAAAATTATCACAAAACTTGCAGTTAAACGATATCCCAACTGGAAGCAAATGTCACCTATTAGAAAGCATGTAGGCAGAGTGATAATATATACTCGGGCAATTCTCGGATTCTAAAAAATGAGAGGAAAATAAATATGGATACACAAAAATATTACGAATTTTGCACAAGGGTAAAGACCATATCTGGTCATAATTCTTTAGAGGAGATTCCACAGGCATTAATGGATCTTAATGCAAAGAGCCCAATGATCATTACTGATAAGGGTGTTTCTGCAGTTGGACTAATTCAACTTGTACAGGATGCAATAAAAAAAAGTAAAAATAAGATTGAAATAAAAGTAATCTTTGATGATGTACCAGCAGACTCAGATATTACCACTGTTAATGAGATTGCAAAGCTTTATAAAGAAAAAGGTTGCGATTCAATAATAACTGTTGGCGGAGGTTCACCAATGGATACTGCAAAAGGTGTAAATATTCTGGTATCAGAGGATGCCGATGACCTAATGCAGTTTACGGGGGCAGGCGCAATTAAAAGAAGACTGAATCCACTAATAGCAATACCAACAACCTCCGGAACAGGATCAGAAATGACACTTGTTGCGGTAATTGCCGATCATTCAAAAAACAAGAAAATGGCATTTACATCATATTTTTTACTACCCGATGTTGCTATTCTTGATTCTCGTATGACACTTACCCTGCCTGACTTTCTTACTGCACCAACTGCCATGGATGCATTAACACACGCTTGTGAAGCCTATACTTGCTTGGCAAAAAACCCACTTAGTGATTCCGCAGCTCTTTTTGCAATTGAACTTATTCGCGATAATCTATTAAATGTAATCAAAAAACCAAAGGATGCAAATGGACGCCTTGCCCTTGCAAATGCATCTGCACTGGCAGGTATTGCATTCTCTAACTCTATGGTTGGGATGGTTCATACTATTGGTCATGCCATAGGTGGTGTTTGTCATGTTCCCCATGGTGTTGCTATGAGTATATTGCTTCCTTATGGACTGGAGTATAATCTGCATAAAACAGGTCATCTAACAGGTGAGCTACTCTTACCGCTTGCAGGTTCTGAAAAATTTGCTGCAATACCTAAGGAGTTGAGGCCACTGAAATCCATAGAGATTATTCGTCAGCTAAATGAAGATCTTCACAAGGCCACCGGTGGTCGTCATAGTCGCTTCCTCAGTGAAGTTCGCAACAGAGAAGGGACCCAAATGATTCCTAAAGATAAGATTAGAGATATTGCCCTTACTGCTCAAAATGATGGTTCAATCTTCTATAACCCTGAAGAGCTTGATCTTGAAGATCTAATTATGGTTATTGAAGCAGCCTGGGAAGGTGTTCCTATTGACAGAAAAAAAATTAAGATGAGTAAAGAAACTTCGAAGGTTAAAATTAAAATTTAGGTATAATAAAACCTTCGGTTTATAAATATTTAAAATGAAAAAACGAGACTTCAGTTTTGAATTTTAAATTACAAGTAGCATTATTGTCTTGACAAAAAAAAATTATCTTGTTATCTTTTTATATTAAGTTTTAGGAGGGAGAATGCCTAAGCAAAAGAAATATGAAGTTATGTCAAAGGACGAACTAATTCAAGAGTTAAAAAGGCTGAATCCAGAAACTCATAAAAATATTAAGGAAAAGAACCTTAAACCCACCAACGAACTATCAAGTATCGAGAGAGACAATTTAAAAAACATTTTTCATAATATAAGTGATGGTGTATATATTGTAAGTGAAAGTTTTGATATACAGTATATAAATCCTGTATTAGTAAAAGAATTTGGTCCTTTTAAGGGACAAAAATGTTATGAATATTTTCACGATAGACAAAAAAAATGTACTTGGTGTAAAAATAAAGAAGTGTTTGAAGGTGAAACTGTCCACTGGGAATGCGAGGTAGTGAAACATAACAAGATTTATGATTTGGTTGACATGCCTTTGAAAAATTCTAAAGGCCAAACATTCAAATTAGAAATGATTCGAGATATTACCGATAAAAAAACTGCAGAAGATAAACTATTAAAAAAAACGAATGAACTTACAGAAAGAGTAAAAGAGCTTAATTGTCTTTATAATTTATCAAAACTTATAGAAAAAAAGAATAGTACAATAGATGAAATTTTAGAAGGAGTTATAGGCATCATACCGCCCGCCTGGCAATATCCGGAAATTACTTATGCAAAAATTGTTTGTGGAAAAAAGACATTTCTATCTAAGAATTATAAAGATACAGAATGGGTACAATCAGCTGACATCAATGCTTTTAATTTAAAAAAGGGGGTAATTTATGTAGGTTATCTTAAAAACAAAGCATTAGAAAATAAAAATATCTTTTTAAAAGAAGAGATACTTTTAATTAATGAAATATCTGAGCGTTTAGGAAGAATGATTGAACATAAACAAACTGAGAGTGATTCTGCTAAAAACCAGTTTTACCTTAGCAAAGCACAGGAAATTGGAGATATTGGCACATGGGAGCTTGATTTAACAAAAAATAAATTAATCTGGACTGAACAAACTTACATTAATTTTGGCGTTCCTTTTGGGACTCCTCTGACTTATGAAATATTTTTAAACTGTGTACATCCGGAAGACAGAGATTATGTTAATCGTGAATGGACAGCGGCTATTGATGGCAAACCATATGACATCGAACATCGCATAATTAAAAATAGTAAGGTTAGATGGTTGAGAGAAAAAGCGGATATAAATTTTAATAAGATCGGAAAACCTGTAAGTGCAATTGGTTTTTGTCAGGATATTTCTAAACATAAATTTGCGTTGGAAGAAAAACTCAAACTTGAGACACATCTAAAAGATACTCAAAAAACTGAAGCAATTGCAACACTTGCAGGAGGTATTGCGCATCAATTCAATAATGCTTTATCGGGTATAGTAGGAAATATAGATTTATTGGAAATGAGTTTAATTGATGAAGACAATGAAAAATATATTGATAATATGAAATTGTCTTCTAAAAAAATGATTAAATTAACAAGTCAGCTACTTGCATATGCAAGAGGCGGTAAATATCAGGAAGAAACAATTTCAGGTAACGCCTTCTTAAGAAAAACACTTCCTCTCATTATGCACACTATAAAACCCGACATCCATATTGACACAGATATTCCAAATGACATCTATAGTATGAAAGCGGACTTAACTCAATTACAAATGGCTTTATCTGCAATTATGTCTAATGCATCGGAGGCTATTGAAGAGGTAGGCCTGATCAAAATAAAATGTAAGAATATAATAATATCTAAAAAAACAGATTCAGTTCAAAAAAATCTAAAAGAAGGAATATATATATGTATAGAAATTGAAGATGATGGAATGGGTATGGACGAAGAGGTATGTGACCGTATTTTTGAACCTTTTTTTACAACAAATTTTGTTGGACGTGGTCTTGGAATGGCGGCGGCTTATGGTATTGTAAATAACCATTGCGGAACAATTATAGTCGATTCAAAACTTGGAAGTGGAACAAAGGTTAGGATATATCTCCCTGCATTTGAGCTTGCTGACAAAGAACAGAAAGTACAAGAAATAAAAATACTTAAGAAAAATGAAACAAAAACTGTTTTGGTTATCGAAGACGAAGAAATAGTTAGAGATATGATAATTACACAATTAGAAACATTAGGCTATCAAACTTTTAGTGCAAATAATGGTAAAGATGCAATAAGCATTATAAAA
>JAOZTV010000077.1 GCA_029939015.1 Candidatus Aminicenantota bacterium | reverse complement strand
TTATGAAATTAAGCTGAATGGGCTTGAGTATCTGTTAACACCAATCAAAAAATCATAAAATGGCAAAATGTAATTTTAGATTATATATTTACGGAGAGGTCGAAGATTTTATTAAAAGAGTTAAAAAGGAACTTAAGAATGTTGGAGGAATGTTTACAGGAAATAGTAATTCAGGTTCAATATCAATTTCGACTTCTGTAGGAAAAATTAGAGGTTATTATAAGATAAGTGGGAATGATATTGAAATTGAAATAACTGAAAAACCATTCTTAGCTTCATGTGGAATGATTGAATCAAAAATAAAAGAGTTTATTTGAAAATTGTATATTTTGTGCCAGTCAAATTATTTTTTTAATTATTTTTTACTTATTTTAAATGTAATAATTTTATTTTTCTCTTCTAAAAAGATTAAACTTTTTTTTTGTAAATTCGTATATAGAAAATGATTAATACTTATATGTAATATTTTTTATAATTGGAGGGTTTAATGAAAAAAGTTTTTTTTGTAGTTATTTTGGTGTTATTTATATCAATTTATTCTTTTGCCGTTAAAGATGTACGCTTATTAAGAATGCCGGATATTAATAATGATATTATTGCGTTTGTATATGCTGGAGATATCTGGTCTGTATCTTCAAATGGTGGCGAGGCTAAGAGATTGACTTCTCATAAAGGTCTTGAATTATTTCCTAAAATTTCACCTGATGGAAAATTTATAGCATTCTCGGGGGAGTATTCAGGTTCAAGGCAGGTTTATGTTATTCCTATAAATGGTGGATTACCTAAGCAATTAACATATTATAATGATGTTGGTGTAATGCCTCCAAGAGGTGGTTGGGATAATGTTATTCTTGATTGGACACCTGATAGTAAAAACATATTATTCAGATCAAATAGAACTCCTTATGGACAGAGAAATGGTAAGTATTTCTTAATTAGTAAAGATGGCGGATATGAAAAAGCACTTCAGATTCCTGAAGCAGGGTTTGGAACTTTCTCACCTGATGGCACAAAGCTTGTTTATACTCCTATTTCAAGAGAATTCAGAACTTGGAAAAGAACAAAGGGTGGAAGGGCAGCTGACGTCTGGACTTATGATCTTAAAAAAAATGTATCAAAGAGATTAACAAATTTTCCCGGTACTGATCAATTACCTTTCTGGTTTAAAGACAGTATTTATTTTGTCTCAGATAGAGATTTAAGACTGAATATATATAAGTATGTAGAAAATTCAAATAAACCAGTTCAGATAACTGATTTTAAAGACTACGATGTAATGTGGCCTTCAGGAAGCAATGGTTTAATTGCATTTGAAAATGGTGGATATATTCATAAATTGAATTTAGAAACAGGCAAAACCAAAAGGGTTTTGATAGATATAACTTATGATAATTCAAATTTGCTTCCATATTATAAAAATGTTAAGTCTTTTGTTTATAATGCAACAATGAATAATGGTGGCAAGAGAGTAGTTTTTGAGGCAAGGGGAGATTTATTCTCAGTCCCTGCAAAAAAAAAAGGTATTACAATTAATCTGACAAAAACACAGGGTATTAGGGAAACTTCACCTGAATGGTCACCTGATGGGAAATGGATTGCTTATATATCTGATAAAACAGGTAATAATGAAATCTATATTCTTGATCCAAAGGGTAAAAAAACATCTATTCAATTAACTGATGATGTAAAATGGAAATCTAATCTTACATGGTCGCCTGATAGTAAGAAAATCATCTATACAATGGATAGAAAGCTTCAATTGCTTAATATTAAAACTAAAAAAATCATTAAAGTTGATAAGGATAATGCAGGTAATATTAGAGATTATTCATGGTCAAAGGATTCAAAATGGATTACATATAGTAAGAATAATTCAAATGGATTATCTTCAATTCAGGTTTATTCAGTAGTGAAAGGAAAATCATTTGCTATTACAGGTATAAAATACGATGATTCATCTCCTGTTTTTTCAAGTTGTGGTAAATATATTTATTTTGTTTCAGACAGAGATTTTACTATGAATTTTCAAAAAGGTTTTTCAAGTATGGAATTTGATTTTGTTATGACAGATACATCAAGAATGTATGCTATCGCATTAACAAAAGATGCACCAAACTTGTTTAAAGACAAGAACGACCTTGAGGATCTTGATGAAAAGATTGATAAAAAGGATAAAAAATCAAAAGCTAAGAAAAAAGGTAAAAAGAAGAAAGATAAAAAGAAAAAAGTTATAGAAATTAAATTTGATTTAAAAGGTATCAATGAAAGAATTTCTGCTTTTCCTATTGCTAAGGGTGGTATGTTTATAATAACAGATATTGACGGAAAGTTATTATATTTTAAGAATAGAACTTTAAGATTATTCGATTTTAAAACAAAAAAGGATAATGTTGTTTTAAAAGGTGCTGGTTTAAGAGCAATCTCAGCAGATAATAAAAAACTTCTCTATTCTGCAAAAGGAAAATGGGGCATAGTTGATATTAAACCTAAACAGAAAGTTGGAAAAGATAGTCTTAATCTTAGTGGACTTGTTATGAAAATTGATCCCAGAAAAGAATGGAACCAGATTTTTAATGACGGTTGGAGACTCTATCGGGACTTTTTTTATGTTGCAAATATGCATGGAGTTGACTGGGAAGGCATGAGAAAGAAATACTCAAAATTACTAAAGAATTTAAGTCATAGATTTGATCTTGATTATGTTTTTGGAGAGATGGTTGGAGAAATTAATGTTGGTCATACCTATGTAAACTGGGGGGATTTCAAAAGAGTTAAAAGAATCGATACTGGCTTACTTGGAGCAGATATAATTGCAGATTACAAAGTTAAGAAATATAAGATTAAGAAAATATATATTGGTGAAAATTGGAACGAAAGGACAAGATCACCCTTAACAGAGCAGGGAATTAATGTAAGTGAAAATGATTATATTCTCAAAATTAATGGTATTTCTGTTACTACAGATGAAAATTTTTATAAATATATGGAAAATACCACAGGTAAAAAAATATCAATAACAGTTGCTAATAATGCTAAAGGCATAAATGTAAAAAAATATTGGATAAAACCAATTAAGAGTGAATTAGGACTGTTTTATTTTGATTGGGTACAAACAAGAAGAGCTAAGGTTGATAAACTTTCAAATGGAAAAATAGCCTATATTCATGTACCTAATACAGCCATTGAAGGTAATCGAGAATTCTTTAAGGGACTATATGCCTATAGCAATAAAAAAGCCTATATAATTGACGATAGATATAATGGTGGTGGTTGGGATCCTTCAAAGATGATCAATAAATTAACTCAACAGACAACATCATATTGGAATCGTAGAAATCTTGACCTGAGACAGGCTCCGGGATTTGCAGTAAATGGTCCAAAAGTAATGCTTATAAATCATTATTCATCATCAGGTGGCGATAATTTTCCATATCTTTTTAGAAAGTTAAAACTTGGAAAATTGATCGGAACAAGAACCTGGGGTGGACTTGTAGGATATAGTGGAACACCAAGATTAGTTGATGGACCAAGGTTTGCAATCCCAACAGTGGGTATTGTAGGTACTGATGGAGAGTATATTATTGAAGGTGTAGGAATGTATCCTGATAAAGGATTTGAAGTTTTTGACCGGTCAGAGTTAGTTGCTAAAGGACAGGATCCAACTCTTGAAAAGGCTGTAAAATATCTACTCGAAGAGTTAAAGAAAAAAACATTTAAAAAACCAGAAGGACCAAAAGATCCAGACAGATCAAAATGGTTTGAACACGAAATAAAATAGTTATTAAATAGCTCCCCCTTAAACACTCCCTTTAAATAGGGAGTATTTAAAAGATATAAGGTCCCTCTGAAAAGGGGGATTTATATTATATTTCATAAATAATTAATATCCCTTTAAATTAAAACAAAAAAAACTGATAAACTGTTTGATAATCTTTAAAATAGTATTGAAAATATTTTTAGTCTTTTACCTAAATTGAACGATTATTTTGGGTGAAGAGGTTAAGGAAGTTGTTGCCAGAGTACTCCTTAGTAACTTAATAATTAAGATGGAAGCATTCCTTCGATATTGTAAAGTATTTCATTATGTTTTTATCTTTTAAAAAATCAATAGAAAACATCTATATAAAAAAATAAAAATGGGTGTTGGAATGTGGAAAAGTGCCTCTTCTTCTTCCAACATGATGTAAATCAGCCCTTTTTCTGATTTTTATCCATATTGCCATTTCAATCGCCCTTGTTACTCTCACGTTTAATCTCCTAAATTCCATCATTTTCTTTCATAGAACTTTTGGCATTACCTTATTTCTCTTTCAACTTTTATTGCAAACCATTTGTAAAGAGCAGGTAATACTAATAAAGTAAGAATTGTAGATGTAAATAAACCACCAACTACAACAGTAGCAAGAGGACGTTGAACCTCACTCCCTGTTCCAGATGCAATTAATAATGGTATCAATCCTAATGCTGTTGTAATAGCAGTCATCAGCACCGGACGTAATCGAAGCAAAGCACCCTTAACAGATACTTCATCTATTTTCAATCCTTCTCTTAAAAGTTGATTAAAGTAAGTCACAAGGACCATCCCATTTTCAAGTGCAATACCGAATAGTGCAATGAATCCGACAGAAGCTGGTACAGACAAATTTTGTCCTGTCAGCCACAATGCTACAATGCCACCAACTAGAGCAAGAGGAATATTTAATAAGATAAGAAAAGAGTTTTTTAGTGAATTGAAACTTGAAAATAGAAGAAAAAATATCAATAAAAGTGTTACTGGCACTACTATAGCAAATCTTTTGTTAGCTTCTTGCTGAAGTTTGAATTGACCTCCCCATGTAACAAGATAACCTGCTGGTAATTTGATTTTTTCATCAATTTTATTTTGACCTTCTTTCACGAACGATCCGATATCTCGATCTTCTACATTACATTGGATTGAAATAAATCGTTGACTCTGCTCCCTGGTAATTTGTCTTGGTCCAACAACTTCTTCTATTTTTGCTAACTGGCTAAGAGGGACCTTGATACCATTAGGAGAATCAATTAAAATATCTTTTATAGCATTTAAATCTCTTCTAAATTTTGGTGCAAATCTCACAAGTATATTGAAACGTCTTATCCCTTCAAATATTTGCCCGGCTATTTCTCCCCCAATAGATGTTCTAATCACTTCCTGTACATCTGCAAGGTTAATTCCATATCGTGCAATTGCATGGCGGTCTACTGTAATTCTAAGTTGCGGTTTTCCACTAATCTGATCTACCTGAATATCTGCTGCTCCTGAAACAGTCCGAATAACTGCTGCAATCTCTTCTGCTTTCTTCTTTAAAATTTCTAAATCATCGCCAAATAATTTTATTGCTAATTCAGCTCTAACACCTTCAAGGAGTTCATCAACTGTCATACGAATTGGCTGTGTGAAATTTGTTAATACTCCAGGGATATTCCCAAATTCTTTGCGAATAATCTTTTCAAGATCTTCTTGGTTAGTATCATCTCGCCATTGATTTTGCTCCTTAAGTATGATATATATCTCAGCACTATTAATTGGATCAGTGTGGGCACCAACTTCTCCTCTACCAATTCTAGTAATAACTTCTGTAATTTCCGGTATTTTCAATAATCTTTTTTCTGCCAGCATTGTGATACGAGTACTTTCAGTTAGTGAAATTGATGGAGCCATACTTAATCTTAGTACAAGTGTTCCTTCTTGAAGAGTTGGAGTAAATTCAGATCCAAGTTGCGGGAAAATAATGGCGCCTACACATAATATAAGAATTGCCAATACAACAGCAGCCATTCTAACCTTCACAAAAAACGTTAACATTGGTTTGTAAAATACTAATAACAACCGAATAATCCAATTCTCTTTCTGAGCATTTTTTGTATTATTTTTATTCTTTTTCATTATTAATGAAGAAAGTACTGGAGCTAACACAACGGCAAATAAAAGTGAGCCCAACATTGCAAGAGAAATAGTATAGGCAAGAGGTTTAAAAGTTTTACCTTCTACTCCCTGGAGTGTAAATAGAGGAATGAACACTGTTATAATAATAATTATTGCAAAAAATATTGGGCGAAGTACTTCTTTTCCGGCTCTTGCAACAATACGCATTAACGATTCTTTTGTGGTAAATTCATTTTTAATTCTTTCAATGTTTTCTACAAGAACAATACTAGCATCAACCATCATTCCAATTGCTATTGCAAGTCCGCCAAATGACATAAGGTTTATTGAAATATTAAAAAAACGCATCCCTATAAAAGCAAACATAATAGAAAATGGGATAGATAAAGCAACAACTATACTTGGGCGTATTGCCCCCATAAATAACATTAAAATTATTACAACAAGTAGGATTCCTTGCCAAAGAGCAGTAGTTACAGTATTTACAGCTGCCTCTACAAGCGTTTTCTGTTGATAATATGGTACCAATTTAATGTCTTCAGGCAATATTTTGTTTATTTCTTCCATCTTTTGTTCTACACGACTGATTACCGTTGATGAATTTGTTCCGTAAAGTTTTACTACCATACCCGAAACAACTTCTTTCTCGCCATTTCTTGTTTGAACACCTCTACGAACAGCTCCACCAATTTTTACTTTTGCTAAATGTTTTAAGTAGACAGGGACTCCATCCTCAGCCTTAATAATAATGTTTTCCAGATCAGCAATTTTTGTTGCAAGCCCAACTGATCGCACAATAAATTCTTCTGCATCTTTTTCAATAAAAGATGCTCCAACGTTCAAATTATTTCGTTTTATTTGTTCGACTACTTCATTTATTGTTATATTATATCTTAACAGTCCATTTGGATCCATGTTGATATGGAACTGTTTTTCCCAACCCCCAATTCCTAAAACCTCGGTTACACCGGGTACAGTTTGAAGTTGATATTTAATTAACCAGTCTTGAATAGTCCGTAATTCCTCAAGGGAATATTTTCCAGATTGATCATCTAAATAATAAAACAAAATCAGACCCATTCCTGTTGAAATTGGTCCCATTTGGGGGTCACCAAATCCTTCAGGGATTTCCTCTCTCGCTTCTTGTAATCTTTCATTTACAAGTTGTCTGCAAAAATATATATCTGTCCCATCTTCAAAATAGATGTTAACTACTGATAATCCAAAATTGGATACAGATCTTATATTTTTTATATTAGGCAATCCATTCATCGCAACTTCAACTGGAAATGTAATGTATTTTTCAATTTCTTCTGGGGCAAGTCCATCTGTTGTAGTAAAAACTTGAACTAGCGTTGGTGATACGTCGGGAAACGCATCTATTGGCAATTGCTGGTAGCTAAAATATCCTCCTACAATAATGAATATACCAATTACTACTATCAAAAGTCTGTTTTTTAATACGAAATCTATTATTTTTTTCATGTTTTTCACATTATAATCAATGGCCGTGGTCATCTCCAAATGACTCTTTTTCTATTTCCGCTTTAAGCATAAAAGCACCTTTTGAAATATACTCCTGCCCTTGATGTAATCCGGAAATAACCTCAACATATTGCCCATTTTGTAATCCAGTAGTTATAGCCTGTGCTCTAAATCCTTTTTTTTCTCTTACAAAAACTACTATATGACCATCAACTAACTGCAATGCATTTTTACTAACAACCATTGGAACATTTTTTTGCATAGTCAGAACTTTGGCAGTAACAAACATCCCTGGTTTCCAAATTCCATCATTATTTTTTAACAAAACTCTAGCCGATGCTGTCCTTGTTTTTTCATCAATCATTGGACTAATATATGATATACTACCATTACTCTTGTATAGTTCACTCATTGTTGTAATTAAAACCGATTGATTTATTTTAATTTTAGATAAATCTTTTTGATATATGCTGAAATTTCCCCAAACAGTTTTTAAATTTGCAACTGTAATGCTATGAGAATTATCATTTACACTCTCTCCAATTGTCATATGCATGTCTATCACTGTGCCATTAATTGCGGATTTCATCTTGTAAGTAACCAGGCTCTCATTACTCTCTATAATCGCAATTATCTCTCCTTTTTTTACCTTATCACCTATTGTTTTTTTAACTTCTTTAACAATTCCAGAAAAACGAGGGGTCATGTGTGCTAATTTTGTTGGATCTGGGATTATTTCACCAGTTAAGTCAATATGGTCTTGTATTATTCCTGGTTTAACTTTTTTTATTTCGATCTGAAACTCTTTTTGCTCTTCTGCAGTTAATTTTATTGCTTTGTCTTCATTATGCTCTTCATCTGTATGAACTCCATCTGTTTTTTTTACTTTACTTATAGTGTCATCTTTTAGCTGTTTGTTATTATTTGCATTTGATGAGCAAGATATTGATAAAAGCATTGTAAGAACCAAGACGAAACTCAATACAATAATGTTGTGCTGCAATTTTTTATAATTATTCATTCTTATCTCCTATATGTTTCATGTTTATAAAATTGGATTTTTTAAAATGTAAACAAGTTAACTTTTCAATCTTAGCAATTATTTGCCAATAATTAGAAAGTGCTTCTAAATATTCTTCCCTCATATCCAATTGAGTTTTTAATGCATCTAAAACATTTAAATAATTGAATTTACCTAATTCATATCCTTGGGTAATTATATCTAACATTTTTGAAGCTTTTGGCAGTATTGAAATTTTTAACATAATAGCATTGTTATATGTGATTTCTAATTGTTTAAATAAAATTCTTAACTTGTTTAATAGTTTTACTTTTAAAGTTCTTAATTTTGACTCAGATTTTTTTAGCCGGTATAGAGAGGATTTTATTTTACCTTGATTGCGATTAAAAAGAGGAAGGGGAACAGATATGTTAAAAGTAAAAGCAGTATTACCAGATTCATTCAATTTACGAACCCCACCCATTAATACAATATCAGGTACCTTATAAGATTTTTCAAGATGCCATCTTGCCTTTTGGAGTTCTATCTCCGTCAATATACTTAAAAGATTTACATTCTGGTTCAATAGTTTTTTATAATCTTTTATTTTTGGGATAAATGAATATAGTTCCATATTGCCTAAAATTTTTTGAAAATCCACTGCTTTTCCACCCCATAGGGCAGTAAGATATAAATTTGATGCTGATAACTCTTTTTGCAGTTGTTTATAAATCATTTCATTTCTTAATAGTGATACATTAGCACGCATTAATTCGGCCGGTGAAGTTCTACCTGATTCAACTCGTATTTTAATTTTCTCTGAAAAATTTTTAGATAATTTGATCATTTTTTTTCTTAGTTCCAATTTTTTTTGGACATGTAAAATTGTGACAAATCTCATTTTTGCTTCAGTCTCCAAGTCTACTAATTTTTTGTCTAATTCACGAATAGAAACATTTTTCCCAAATCTAGCGACTTTAATTTTTTTTTCCCTTTTGCCCCCTAATAAAATTGATTGCGAAACTTTTATTGTTGTCTCAGATTGCCTAAAGCCTTTGGTTTCGCCAGAACCTGCAAAGTTTTCTACTTCCATTTCCAGTTCTGGATTTGGGAGTAAAGATGATTGCTCAATCATCCCATCTTTTGATTTTATTTCCATCTGATATGTGAGTAATTCTGGATTGTTTTTTATTATTCGATTGATTATATCAACAAATGTGAGAGTTTTTTTTATTTTTTTATTTTTATTTTTTTTAAGTATAACTTTTTCTTGTTCTAAATTAATAATATTTTTTTTTACATTTGCGTTTAGTATCAATGAATTTAAACCAAATAAAATTAATGTAAAAGTATATATAGATAGTTTTAAAAATTTCCGTAATTGTTTATTCATAAATCCCTCCTGTTATTTTTATTATTGGAATCAGTTATTTTACATTTTTATAGAAACAATATCTCTTCTATAATATGTAAAATAAAAAAAATTGATTTTATTTAAATTAGAAGAACCGTTTTTTGAATTATATTTGATATAATATAGTTCGGTACAGACTCAGGTATTAATAATGGTTTAGACTTTACTTGCTTTTGAGGCAAATATGTTTGATTGTAAGAATAAGTTTCCAGGAAAATATTATCAATTAGGTAATCAATATTAATTTTACTTTGAATTCCTGAGATTTCAAAAAACAAATTAATATCAAAGCAATTCCTACAATGATTTGTTGATTCTGCTAAATTTGAATTATTAGATTGAGTAATATTTTTTTCAGTGCAGCTATTTAAAGATGATATTTTTACCTCTAATAAAACACTCCCATCTTCTCCAAAACATAATATTAGAGATGTTGATGAAATAACAGTTGAAATTAATATTAAAAAATATATTAATATTTGATGATTCCGTCTATTTTTCATTCAAATACTTCACTCCGTAATCAATTACTTTTTTCATTTTTTCATCCCGTAAAGCATAATAAACAATTTTCCCTTCTTTTCTATAATTTACGACATTAGCCTGACGTAAAAAACGAAGTTGATGAGATATTGCCGATTGACTTAAATTTATCAAAGCAGCTAAATCACATACACATACCTCTGAAATGCTTAATATTTGGAATATTTTTATCCGCGTCGGATCCCCCAAAATGTTAAAAATTTCTGCAAGTTGTAAATGTTGTTTTGGTTCTGTAAGTTTTGATTTTATTTCATTTATAACATCTTTGTGAATATAATTAGTTTCACATATGTAATTATCATTCATTTAACTTAACTCCTAAAACAACGCATGAATAATTGCTCATATGTAATGGTAAGCAAATATATTCTTTTTGTCAACTGTTTTTTTTAAATTATTCTATAATTATATTCAAAGAGATTAAATATGTTGGCAATTAATAAAAAAGAATGGCTGTCTCTTCCGAGAAATGCTCAACAAGAAGTTTATGATTTTTTTTTATTTATTAAACAACGATATATGAATAAATCATTCGAAATTGATACTGATACAGCTGAAACTCTTGCTTTCTCTAATCATAGTGCTAATAATATTGAAGATTGGTTAGATGAAAAGGAAGATGATGTATGGAAATAAATATTGCTGATGTTGTATTATGTGACATAAACTATTTTGCAATATTTTTGATTGTATTTAATTCTATATTCGTTACTATATCCCCCAGATTGTAAATTTTTCTCCTTTATATTCTGTGTCCTTTCTATAAACTCTCTCTCTCCATAATATTCATGGCTGCTTTAATGCCGTCAACTGCTGATGAGATTATTCCTCCTGCAAACCCGCTTCCTTCTCCAATCATGTATAGATTTTCATAACCATCAACTTTTCCAAATTTATCTCTTTTTACTTGAATAGGGGATGATGTTTT
>JAOZTV010000354.1 GCA_029939015.1 Candidatus Aminicenantota bacterium | reverse complement strand
CAGGATGACTCACAAAAACCTTCACAGTTTTGACATAGGTCAGCCTTTGGTCCTTCCAATACCATATATTTTTTTAATGCAAATTTTTCTTTACCCTGTGCTGAATAATAATGATTATATCTCATTATTGTATTAACAGGTACATTTTCTGGACAAGCGTCATGACATTCACCACACGCGTGCCGGCAATATAATTGACTACAACCGTCTTTATAAGCAGCCAATGTCTTTTTATCATAGATAGAAAGATTAGTACCTGATAATTTTATAAATTGATCAATCTGATCAAAATTTCGCATAGAACATGATACTGAATGAGCATCAGGATTATTTAATACAAAACGAATAGCAGCATCTCTGATCTCTGCTGAATTCTCAAGTTTATATTTTTTTGCAAACCATTGTCCCTGCTCTGCTACTTTTTTAAATCTTTCAAGACTGTCAGCATATAATTTATTAGGCTTTTTACCTGCTTTTTTTGTTTTATCAAGATACTTTTTTATACCATTATAAGTACCAACAGGATTAACTTTCATAATAGTAGTTCCAATCCCTTTTTTCTTACAAATGTCAAGAATTTTTTTTCCATGATTATTCTGTATAAAATTATAAGTTAAAAGAAAAACTGAAAAACGCCCATCATTAGCAGCAGCTGTAAGAACAGTCTCCATTGTTTCTTTACTGACCATCGGATTCATAGTACCATGATTTGAAATTCCTACAAATTTTAGCTTTTTTTCTTTTTTCATTTGATCCATTGCAGCATGAAAACCTGGCGTATTCATTACTTCAACAGAATCTGCACTATGTATCATCATACAATCAATATAATCTGTTTGTAATTCTTTTAAACATTGATTAAACCGTTTTACAAAACCTTCCTTTTCTAGTCCTGTTTTTTTTTCAATTAACATCTTGGAAGTAATAAAAATTGATTTTCTATCCCTGCCTTTGATAGCCTTTCCAACTGCAGGTTGATTTTTATAAGATTCAGCTGTATCAATATAATTTACACCAGCATCTAATGCAGCTTGAATTACAGGTACATTATTTGAATAACCAAGACTGATGTCAGATACTTTAAAACCTGTTTTACCTAAGTCATAATAATGTTTGATTTTAACTTCCTGAGTAGCCTCTACTTTTTTAACCTTTTTTTCTTTAGCAAATAATGAATTACCAGCTAATAATCCAGCACTGCCCAATACTGAACTTTTTACAAATGTCCTTCTACTTAACCCTTCTTTCATTTTATTACCTCCAGTTTTTATTAATATTTTATGTTAATAAATCTTATACGAAAAAACAAGTATAAAAGTTATTTTTTTTATTGGAATAAATTCACTTTTGTTTATATTTAAACCTTATGATATAATTAGAACCTAAAATGAGAGATTCTTTCGGCGAATAGGCTAAAACCTGTTGCACCATAAAGCTTTACAAAAATCCTCAACATACTTATTAGTATGCCTGTGGTTTTTGCAAAACTTTCTGGTAACAACATTCTTAGCCTCTTCATCCAAAACAATCGCTCAATTTAGGTAAAATTAAACATTTTTGGAGGAAAAAATGAAAAAACTTACGACTATAATGATCCTGGCAACACTTCTCTTAACAATGCAAATAATTGCAGGAGATGATGTTACTTTTAAAAACGAGTACGAAACGGTACAAAAAGATTTTGATCTAGCTTTAAAAAATGTGAAAAGCAGAGCAGAGTATGAAGCTTTAAAAAAAACAAGAACAAAAAATTATGAAGCTTTGTTAAAAAAGTATGAAAAATTAACTGCATCAGATCCTGTTGAAATAATTAGAGCAAAAGTTCTGATTAAGTTAGGTAAATTTGATGATGCAATTAAAAAAACGGATAGTATAATTAAGAAAAATTCCAAGTGGTTTAATGATGCAATGCTTACAAAGGTACATGTATATTTTACACAGATGAAAATAGATAAAGCATTAGTATTATTTAGAAAAATTGAAAAAAACCTTAAACCTGGATATGATCTTTATCAAGCCTATCAATATTTTGCAATGGTTGCTAAAAGCGATAAGGTTAAAATAGAGTATATTGATAAATTTATTGCAATCAAAGATCTTCCTGAAAAAATGAAAATGAATAAACCTTTAATAATATCTTCCAAGGCAAAACTATTTTTAGATAAGGACAAAAAAAAAGCTATGGAATTATATAAAAAGGCATTAGAAGCAGCAAAAGCTTTTCCAAGAGTAAAAGGAATGATTGAATCTGAAGTTTCTCAGGCTAAATTTATTGGAAGTACAGCTCCTGCTATTTCAGCTGAAAAATGGATTAATTCAAATCCTCTTGCTCTTGAAAAATTAAAAGGCAAGGTTGTTATTATTGATTTCTGGGCAACCTGGTGTGCACCTTGTAGAGTTGTTATTCCAGTATTAGTTGAAGAATATAATAAATATAAAGACAAGGGATTAGTTGTAATTGGCTTTACAAAATTATATGGTATGTATAAGGATGATAAGCAAAATAAAGGTAAGGTAACTGCTGATGTAGAAAAAACTCTAATTGAAGCTTATGTAAAAACAAATAAAATTCCATACCCAATTGCAATTGCAAATCAGGGAACAGCCTTTCAAACATATAAAGTTAAAGGTATTCCAACAATGGTATTTATCGATAAAAAAGGAAAAATTTCATATATAAAGGTTGGTTCAGGTTCACCAGATCAAATAAGAAAAAAAATCAAAACCTTACTTGATGCTAAATAAGCTAAACGGAGATTAAATATGAATAAAATAACTTCTAATGAATTTGATAATGCAATTACAAGTTCACAATTTGTAATGATTGACTTTAGCTCGCCTGGTTGTGCTCCATGTAAAAAGGTTCCACCAGTTTTAGAAGAAATCATAAATGAATCTGAAGGCATTGAAGTTTCAGCCTTTGAAGTTGACGTTACTGAATCAACTGATATTGCTCAAAAATTATTTATAATGGGAGTTCCAACAGTTGTCTTATTCAAAGACGGAAAAGAAATTAAAAGATTTAATTCAGTACCAAAAAAAGATAAAATTAAAAAATTATTTCAATAATTTTTAAGGGTAAAGGGATAAGGGCTTTACCCTTTCCCCTTATCCCTTAAAACAACAAACATTTACTAAACTTGACAATCATGTTATAATATTTATCT
>JAOZTV010000353.1 GCA_029939015.1 Candidatus Aminicenantota bacterium | reverse complement strand
CTTATTATTTTGGAGGTATTTTATGAATTCAATTAAACTTATGATTTTATTTATTTTTATTTTTGGTGTTTCTTTGGGGTTTTCTGTTGATAAGAAAGCTTTTGAGATTGAAGACCTTTATAAACTGAAATCAATTTCAGGTCTTTCGCTTTCTAAGGATGGGAAAAATGCTGTTTTTTCTATTGGTACAAGCAAACTTAAAAAAGGGGAAAGTTATTCTGATATTTATTCACTTAATATTAGGACTTTGGAAACAAAGAGACTTACTTTTAATGAAAAATCTGATTTTCATCCATTCTTTTCACCTGATTCCATATATATTTATTTTATTTCAACAAGAAAAGATGGTGCACAATTATGGAGAATGGCAGTCAATGGAGGCGAAGCAGAACAGATAACTTCTTTTTCATCCGGTATATCTTCTCCAATATTGTCAGATGATGGTAAAACGCTTTATTTTTCATCTTCTGTATTTCCTGAATGTGGTGCAGACAGTGATTGCAATAAAAAGATGAGTAAAAAATTAAATAAGGGACCAACACAGGGACATCTTGGCAAAGAATTATTATTTAGACATTGGACATCTTATAGAGACTGGCAGTATTCTCATATTTTTAAGATGGATATAAAAACTACAAAGGTTATAGCCTTAACAGAGGGGAAAACTGATTATCCATCTTATGGTGGCAATTATGTTTTATCTCCTGATAGTAAAGAAATTTGTACTACTATTAATTTTGATAAAGATAAAGCTATGTCAACTAATAGTGATTTATATACAATAAATTTAGATTCAAATAAAAGAAAAAATATCACAAAAAAGAATTTTGCCTTTGATGGTTCTCCGGAATATTCTCCAAATGGGAAATATATTGCCTATAGGTTACAGGAAAAGCCTAATTGTGAATCGGATAGATTTAAACTTGCTGTTTACGATATTGGTAAAAATAAATTCAAAGTATTAACTGAATCAATAGATAATTGGGTTACTTCATTTAAATGGTCTAAAGATTCAAAAAACATTTATTTTACAATTTATGAAAAAGGTAAAATTCCGATTTATAGAGTTGGAATTAAATCCGGTAAAATCAGGAAGGTTTTAGAACATTCATATATCAGAGAATTTAGCCTGACAAAAGATGATAAATCGATGATTTACTCAAGGTCGTCTATCGGAGAGCCCTATGAGATATGGAAATATAATTTAAAAACTAAGAAAAAACCAATCCGATTAACTTTTTTCAATAAAAACATTGAAGATAAGGTTGATATTCGTAAAGGAGAAGCTGTTTGGATAAATGGTGCAGATAATAAAAAAATCCATTGTTTTATTGTAAAACCTCATGGTTTTGACCCTGCAAAAAAATACCCGTTAATTATCAATGTTCATGGAGGGCCTCAGTATCAATGGGCTGATTCATTTAGAGGAGATTGGCAGGTATATCCTGGTAGCGGCTATGTTGTTGCTTTTCCTAATCCTCACGGTTCAACTGGATATGGTCAGGATTTTACTCAGGCAATCTCAAATGATTATAATGGTAAGGTAATGAAGGATATTGCTTTGGTTACAGATTATCTTGCAAAACTTTCTTATATTGATGAAGACAAAATTGGTGCTATGGGATGGTCCTGGGGTGGGTATGCAATGATGTGGTTGGAAGGTAATTCAAGTCGTTATAAAGCTCTTGTCTCAATGATGGGGATTTTTGATTTAAAATCTATGTATCTGGCAACCGAAGAATTATGGTTTACTCATTACGATAATGGTGGTGCACCATGGGAGAATAAGACTTATTATGAACAAGCTTCACCCTCAAATTATGTGAAAAATTTCAAAACACCTTGTTTGATAATTACAGGTGAACGGGATTATAGAGTTCCATATACGCAGAGTCTTCAATTCTTTACTGCATTACAGAGAATGGGGGTTGATTCTGAGATAATTGTGTTCTCAAACGATGGACATTGGCCTAATAATGTTAAATCAATGCCAGTTTATTATAATGCCCATTTAGAATGGTTTGCAAAATACCTTGGTGGTAAGAAAGCTCCTTATAGTACAGAAAAAATGTTGAGAAATATTGAATTTAAAGAATAGATATAAAACAGATGAATAAGTTAGATTTGATAAAGGGGCTTGCACCTGGATTTTTGCCCCTTATTGTTTTTATAGCTGTAGATTCAATATGGGGCACAACCATAGGCTTAATTGCTGCAATAGTTTTAGGTATAATTGAACTTGCTTATTCTTATATAAAGGATAAGGTAATTGATAAATTTATACTTTTAGATGTTGGCTTAATTCTTGTGTTAGGGCTAATCTCGTTAGTCTTTAATGCACCTATATTTTTTCTTGTTAAACCTGCTATAATTGAATTGATATTTTGTGTAATTCTTGCTGTATCAGTATATTCTCCAATTAATGTAATAATGCTGATGACCAAAAGGTATATGAAGGGGGTAGAGTTAAACGAGGCTCAAATAAATAAGATGAAAGGAAGCCTTAAAGTTTTATTTTATATATTTTTAGGGCATACTATATTAATTTTTTATGCGGCATTTTTTATGAGCAGGGGAGCATGGGCATTTATTAGTGGTGGACTATTCTATATCATATTTGCTGTTTATTTTGTATTTGAACTCATTAAGAAAAGAATGAGTAAAAATAATTGGGAAGAAGAATATAAGGACGATGAATGGTTTGATATAGTAGATGAAAATGGAAATGTAAAAGGAAAGGCTCCAAGGACAATTTGTCATTCAGGTCCAGGTATGCTTCATCCTGTAGTACATCTTCATATAGTTGATAATAAAAACCGTATATTTCTTCAGAAAAGGGTAAAAACAAAAAAAATTCAACCAGGAAAATGGGATACGGCAGTTGGTGGGCATGTAAATAGTGGCGAATCTATAGAAGATGCACTTAAAAGGGAAACAGAAGAAGAGTTGAATATCAAAGATATCAAAACTACATTTATTGGTAAATATGTGTGGGAATCACCTGTAGAATCTGAGTTAATTTATATTTATATTGGAAGGTATAATAAAACAATTACTGTAAATCAAGATGAAATAGAAGAAGGGAAATTTTGGAAAATAAAAAAAATTAAAGAGACAATAGGTAATGAAATTCTAACACCAAATTTTGAACAAGAATTTAAAATTATCGCAGACCTGATTATCCAGTTTTA
>JAOZTV010000352.1 GCA_029939015.1 Candidatus Aminicenantota bacterium | reverse complement strand
TCTTGCGTTTTAATGAGAAATTATTATGAGGATGTGGTGTTAGATATGAAAAAAGAATTAATTCAAACCTAAATTGAGCGATTGTTTTGGATGAAGAGGTTAAGGATGTTGATGCCAGAAGGTTTTGCAAAAACCGCAGGCATACTAATAAGTATGTCGAGGATTTTTGTAAAGCCTTGTGGTGCAACAAACTTTAGCCAATTCGCCGAAAGAATCGCTCAATTTAGGTCAAAGAATAATTATTGATTACCAGAATAAAAAACAGCAGAAATTAACTGAACGGGATTTAAAGATTGAGTTTATTCCAAATATGGCTATAGGAATTATTTGAATAAGAAGAGGTGGTAAAACTTTTAAATAAACACTTTTAATATTGATTGTTTGATATCAGTTTTCTGTAATTTTTTTTTGTATCAGCAGGTACATAAGAGGGTCAATTATTATTGAGAATAGTGCGTAAGCGAATATAAAGCCTATTATTGCTAAGAATATCATGAAATCATTTTGAATATTATTGCCAAACGCCAACCCTAGCGATATTATTTCAAAGAAAAATATGAATGTGAAAAATAATCCATAACCTGCTATATGTATTTTGATGATGTTTTCTTTGAGATTATTATTATAGTTTGTAAAAATATCTGCCTTGTTAATGGAGGCTGTATAAAATGCCAATACGGTTCTTTTTAATGCAGACAAATTTTTGTTTTTTATTAATTTAGTTTTTACAGTTTTTAGCTCTGTCTTTGAAAAAGCGGCTTCTACAATATTTATGTTTTTGTCTTTTAATAGAAATTTTGAAAAATTATAATTTAGATTAAATTGAGGTTTTTCTGATATAATGTTTTTTAAAATATGTAATAGAATAATTAATGAGATAGAAATAATTATGACAATAAGAAAAGATAATCCTGACTTTAAACCTATAAAAAAAGTAGATATGATTATAACAAGACCTGCAAAGAAAAGAAGGGTTTTCTTTAATGCTGTCATAATGTAATTCATTAATTCTATGCTGACATAAGTTAAAACAATTTTTAAATCTTCTATCATTATTATTTCTCCTATCTAAGTTTAATGCTTATGATGCTGATAATTAAAAAAATTACCGAGAGAATCCAGAATCGAACTACAATTTTTGGTTCGGCAATCCCTAAAAATTGATATGTATGGTGTATTGGAGCTCTATAGAATATTCTTCTTTTGAGGAACTTTATACCTATGAAGTCCTGAATAAAAACTGAGAGAAACTCAATGACAAAAATACCACCAGCAATAATAAAGAGGAGCTCTTTTTTTAAGAGGATAGCAGAGGTTGCAATTACTCCTCCTAATAATAAAGCACCTGTATCACCCATGAAAATTTCTGCAGGGTAAGTGTTATACCATAAAAAGGCAGCTAATGCTCCAATTAAGGCAGCGAGGGCAATTGACAGCTCTCCTGAGCCTTTAAGGTATGGAAAGAGGAGATAATCGGCAGCTTTTGAATTGCCTAAAATATAGGCAAAAATTGCATATACGATTGTTACAAATGAAGCCGGTACTGTTGCAAGCCCGTCTAATCCGTCTGCAAAATTAATGGCGTTTGATATTCCAATTATTACAAGTACAATAAAAAAGTAATAAACATAAGAAAGGTCAATAATAGGGTTTTTTATAAATGGAGCAAATAAGACAGTGACTACATCCGGTGCAAAAGGTGAAGACTCAGGTGATAATACCAAAATTGCAAGAATTACTCCAAAAAGTGCCTGAAAAAATAGTTTTAAACTACGGCTAAGACCTGCATCACTTGAACCCCTCACGCTTTTCAGGTAATCATCAATAAAACCTAATCCAGTAAACCAGAATGCGGCAAAAAGTATTATATGGATAAAAAAGCTATTCAAGTCGCCCCATATTATCACTGAGACAAGAAATGAAGTGAAAATTATTAAACCACCCATTGTAGGTGTTCCATCTTTACTTTTTGATGATATATCTCCATA
The DNA here is from genome assembly GCA_029939015.1 of Candidatus Aminicenantota bacterium. Classification (GTDB taxonomy): domain Bacteria; phylum Acidobacteriota; class Aminicenantia; order UBA2199; family UBA2199; genus JAOZTV01. Next base: position 1,209 of record JAOZTV010000352.1, on the reverse strand, counting down.
TTCTCTTGTTTTGTCTCTAAAATTCATTTGAAAAATAATTTTTATTAATTGTTTCCCAAAGATTATTCCTATTAAAAAAGACGTCAGCATTGCCATTAATGCTCTGAAGGTTATATATGAGGCAATGCGTGGGATTTCTGCTGAATTGAATAAGTCTAAGAGCCAGCTAATCATTTTATTCGATCTCCCTATAAATTATTCTTATAAGCTGTTTTAACTTAAATTCAGCTCTCATATGATTTGATGTAATAAGAATTGATTCTATATGTGTCTTAACTTCGTTACTACTTAATAATTTTCTCTTATAGAAGCTTAGTAAAAGTGTAAGTATTTCTTCCCTTAATAGAGAGTTGCTATGAAGATAATATGGTTTTAATAAGTTAAGATCCTCAATTTTTCCAAATTTTGAAATAAATTTTATATATGCAAGTTTTTCTTCAATTCTGGTTTTTGACAATTTTTGGGTCATTATTTTTCTAAATACAGGATATTCTTCTTCTGGCAAATTTTCTCTTAGATAATTTATTGTCGATATTCGTATTTCATAATATGGATTTGACAATAATGAGGTTATAAAGGGTTTAAAATTGTCTTCCCAAATGCCTAATTGATTCAATGAGTTAACTGCATTTCTTTTGACGAAATTATTTCCTTTTTTAGACTTGATAATATTTAATATATATTCAGTTTTAGACAGGTCTTTGAATAGTCCAATTAGTTTAATCCCAATATTCTGTATCTCCCAATTTGAATTTGTCGTATATACATTGACTTTATAATTATAGGTTTCTTTATATTTACTGGGGTTTTTTTGAATATAATTTAAAAAACCAAACGGAGATAGAAAATTTAGGGGAGTATTTTTTGCCTGTTTTGGTTTTCTTTTTTTTAGAATTAATATTTCTGTGTTTTTTAAAATTATTGATGATAATAAATAAACGGAAAATCCGATAATAAATGAGCTAATTAATAAAATTAAATTTGAAGTTATTTTTGAAGAAAAATGTAGTTTAGAAAAAATTATTTTAGTCTCTATTAAAACAATTATCATAATAATAGATGCAAAGAATGTCTTTGATATAGATTGTAATAACTCTTTAGAACTTACAAAAATTTCTTCATTTTTTAATCTATATTTAAGAACGATTATTCTGGTTATTGAAAAAAGTATAAATGAAATAGATGTTGCCAATGCAAGTCCTACAAATC
>JAOZTV010000076.1 GCA_029939015.1 Candidatus Aminicenantota bacterium | reverse complement strand
TTTTGATGCAATTACTATCCTTTGAATTTGATTAGTTCCTTCATATATTTGAGTGACCTTTGCATCACGCATCATTTTTTCAACCGGATATTCTTTCATATAACCATAACCACCAAAAATTTGAACAGCATCTGTTGTAACCTTCATTGCATTGTCAGTAGCATACATCTTTGCCATTGCTGATATTTTTGTCAATTCTTTTTCTCCACTATCTACTAACCTAGCTGCCTGATAAATAAGTAATTTAGAAGCTTCAGTACCGGTAGCCATATCTGCAAGCATTAATTGAATAGCTTGAAACGAATTAATAGGTTTGCCAAACTGTTCTCTTGTCTTTGAATAGTTAATTGCTTCTTCTAAGGCAGCCCTTGCAATACCTACGCCCTGTGCACCAATTCCAATCCTGCTTCTATCCAATAAACCCAATGCGATATAAAATCCCTGCCCCTCTTTTCCAAGAATAGCAGTTTCAGGAATTTCACATTCATCTAAAATTAATTCAGTAGTTACAGATGAACGGATACCCATTTTGTCTTCTTTCTTGCCAACCTTAAAACCTGGAGTATCTTTTTCAACTATAAATGCAGTAAAACCCTTATATCCAGCTTTTGGGTCTGTTACAGCAATTATTAGGTAAACATCTGCAATCCCACCGTTTGTAATAAATTGTTTTACACCGTTTAATATATATTTGTCACCAACTTTTTTTGCCTTAGTCTTTAAACTTGCAGCATCTGAACCGGCACCGGGTTCAGTTAAACCAAATGCTGTAAAAGACTCGCCACTTGCTATTTTAGACAAGTATTTTTGTTTTTGTTCTTCGTTACCATACATTACTATTCCTTTAGTTGCAATTGCATTAACAGCAAAAGAAACACCTATACCAGCATCACCTCTTGATAGTTCTTCAATGCCTAAACTGACTTGCATTGATGTGTCTCCAATTCCTTCATACTTCTCAGGAACGATAATTCTAAAAAAATCCTGTTCTCCCATCTCTTTAAAAATATCTATTGGAAATTCATCCTTTTCATCCAATTCATTCCTGAGTGGAATTATACGTCTATCAACAAATTCAGAAAACATCTCCTTTATCATAATTTCCTGTTCAGTGAAAAAATAATTCATAAAAAACCTCCTCAAGTATAGTAAAATTATTGATTATACTACCATATAATAAAAGTTTTTCCAAAAAAAGCTTAAATTATGTCGTAGATATATCTTTTGGATTTAATTGAAAGTTCAGCATGTATTTCAATTTTTTTCAGGAAAATATTTGTTATATTTTTTATATTTATATTTTTAGAAAACATTTGGTGTTTGGACGGAGGATTAAGTAAAATCCATTTAATCAATTTCAATTCTTCCTCATTAAAATGGTTTTTTTCAGTTTTGCTACATTTATCACAAAATATTCCTCTATAGTCATCTCTTATATAGGCATTAATAATGTTTTTATCATAGCAATTATAACAAATATAGGGGTTAAACATCAATCCCTCTATTTTTAAGAACCATATCATAAAGTATATTAATAAAAACCTGATATCTGTGTGTTTTTTTCTGCTATTAATAATTGACCCCAATAAACGATAAATTCTTGAGTTGATCTGGTTTTCCGGTATTGCTTTCTGTAAAATTTCTGCAATTATATAAAAATAAAAGATGTTTTTAGAATCAGACACCAAATCAAAATGACTGGAAATAATTTCACCTTTTGAAATCGTTATCAGGTTTTTTAGTTCTTTCCAATTATAAATAAAATGTCCTTCGGTAAATAATTCAAAGACTGAACCAAAACGGTTCTTATGTTTATTTGCACCAGGGGCTATTCCTTTTTTTATACCATCATTTTCAGTTAATAAATAAACTAACTTGTCCTGTTCTCCAAAAGGTTTACTGCCTATTACAAAAGCATCTGTTTCAGAGATAGGCATAAATTGTTTTTTATTTAATAAGAAATAAAGCTGCAAGTCCAAGAAAACAAAATAATCCCATAACATCTGTTACCATTGTTACTATCATACCTGATGCTAATGCCGGATCAAGTTTTAATTTTTTCAAAAATAATGGAACCATAGTACCAAAAAGTGCAGCAATGAAGAGGTTAATTATTATTGAAACACCAAAAATTATTCCAACATCCATTCTATTATATATTATTGAAGTGATAATACTGGCAAAAATTCCAATTGAAATCCCACTCCCAAGACTTACAATTAATTCTTTTAAAAGTATTTTTCTTGATCTCTTCCATTCAAGGTTACCTAAAACTATCTCTCTAACCATGATTGCCACAGTCTGATTTCCAACAACACCACCAATAGCAGGTATCATGTGCATTAAAATTGCAAGTATTATTACCTCCTCGATAGTTCCCTGAAATAATGCTACTACTACAGCAGATAGGGATGTGGTAAAGAGACTCATGAATAGCCAAGGCAGTCTTTTGAAAAGTGAATCTTTTAAACCTAATTCCGGACTATAATCCTGTGTAACACCGGCTAATTTGTATATATCCTCTGTTGCCTCTTCCTGTATAATATCAATAATATCGTCAACCGTTACAACTCCAACAAGTTTGTCTGTTTCATCAACTACAGGAATTGCAAGTAAATTATAATCAGCAACAACAGCTGCAACTTCTTCCTGATCAGTAAAAACATCGACCTTATATATTTCAGTAGTCATCAATTCTTTAAGTTTAGACTTGGGCTTCATCAAAATTAACTGTTTTAATGAGACAACGCCTTTTAATCTTTCTCCCTCATCTATTACATATAGATAAAAAGGAACATCTAGGTCTTCCTCATTTGCAAGTTGAATTGCAGAGATAGCATCTCCGGCAGTAGTAGTTTCATCAAGAGCTAAGAAATCAGATGACATAATACGTCCGGCTGACTCCTCTGGATAGGCTAATTGTTCCTGAATATCAGCAGACTCCTCATGTTTCATTTTTTTAAGAATTTCAATTTGAATTTCTTCTTCAAATAATTGTATTAAAGAGGCTGCATCATCACTAGGTAGTTCTTCAAGAATGGCTACAATATGTTTTTGTTCAAGAGGGGATAATATTTCTATTGCAATCTCAGGTTTAATCTCACTTATTATTTCTCCAAGATGTGAGAGTTCATCTTCTTTATTTAAAAAAAGTTTGACAATTGTAAGTCTTTCCTGTTGATTTAAATATTCTAATAATGTTGCAATATCTGCATAATGTATTTTTTTTAAAGCATTCCAAAGATGACCAAGAGTTCTTAGTTTTATAAACTGCTTTGTGTATCTTAATAATTTTTCTAATGCTGCCTGTTTCATAAAGTATTGTCCCATATTAACATAACAAATTCAATAGTTTTAAACCTTGATGGAATAAAAATGTAATATATGTGTCATTAATATATGACACATAAGGTTAGAATAAATTATAAAGGAGCTAAATTGACAGTTTTGTTTTATACTGTTAAAATTTAATTATGAGAAATAAAGTAAAATTATTGTTTGTATTGTTTGTATTATTGAGCGTATCCCTTTTTTCACAATTCGGGGAAGAGCCATTTTCAGGAACTGGTGACCCTGATATTGAGTTTAAAATAGATTATAAAAATGGATTAATTATTTTAAACTTCAGTATGGAAGATAATTTTCATATTACAGATATCAAAGAGGGTTTTTTTGAAATAAAAATTGAAAAAAATAACTATATAAAAATTGCAAAGCTTGTTTTTCCTGATGGAGTAATTTATTCTGATGACAGAGTTTATAAAGGTGAGTTTGAAGTTAAAGTTTATATTGGTCAATTAAAAGAAATTACAGAATCATTAAATACTAAGCTTTCAGTTACATATCAAATTTGTAAGGAAAAGCCTGTTGAGATGTGTTTCCCACCAGCAAGCAAAGAAATAAAATTGAATTTAGAAAAGAGTTTTGAAAAGTATAAAATTGAAAAAATTGAAAAAATTAAATCTGAAAAAAAAATAATTGAAAAAAAACCTAATCCAATTGCTAAGGTACAAAAGAAGGTCAATAAGCTAAGTCCAGTAATATTACTTTCAATTGCCCTGTTTTTACTTGCTTTTGCTGTGTTTTTTGGTCTTTTTACTCCTACAAACGATGAAGATATAAAAGAGAAATTAAAGAAAGCTTTATTAATTTTAATATTTATCACTGGTGCATTTTTATTCATTAAATATCTGGAAACAGATGGTACTAAACCTGAGACAAACATTAAAGCTGAAGATAGAGTTGAGCTTATATGGTTAAATAGTATTGAAGAAGGTAAAAAACTGGCATTGAAAGAGAATAAGAAAATTATGATTGATACTTATGCTGACTGGTGTGTTGCCTGTAAAGAGCTTGAAGAATATACCTTTGGAAACCCAGATGTAGCTAAAATATTAAAAGAAGAGTATGTACTTGTCAAAGTTGATTTTACAAAAGAAACAGAGGCAAATAATAAACTTCGTAAAAAGCTAGGTGTTATTGGAATGCCTACTGTGATTTTCCTAAATACTGACGGGACTGAAAAAAACAGATTTTCAGGTTTTTATGATAAAGATATGTTCTTAGGATTTATCGGTTCTCAAACAGGTTTTTTTGATAAAATGCTTGCATTATTAGAAAAAGAACTTGATAAAAGGTCATTCATACTGTTTTTTCTAATATTTGGATTAGGCTTTTTAACAAGTCTTACTCCCTGTGTTTATCCTGTAATTCCTATTGTAATGGGATATGTTGGCACAAGAAGTGGTGGAAAAAAACTAAAGGGATTTTATCTCTCAATATTTTTTGTTCTTGGGCTTTCAATAGTCTATTCCATTCTTGGAGTTATTGCTGGTGCAACCGGTTCAATGATGGGTGTATCATTTCAGAATCCAATCATTGTGATTATAATTGCCTCTATTTTTATAATTATGGGTTTAAGCATGGCTGGATTATTTGATATCCCAGTACCTTCTTCAATATCTTCAAAGATGCAGGGTGGAGGAAAGAGTGAGATTATTGGTTCAATGGTAATTGGAGGAGTTGCAGGAGTTATTGCTGCCCCATGTGTCGGTCCTGTATTAATAGCTCTATTATCATGGATAAGTCAGACAGGGAATATTTTTCTTGGATTTTTACTTACTTTTATTTTTTCACTTGGAATGGGCGTAATCTTTTTATTAGTAGGTACTTTTTCTGGTCTAGTTTCAGCTCTACCAAAGGGTGGTAAGTGGATGGAAAATGTAAAATATTTCTTTGCTTCAATTTTAATTGCTGGTGGTATTTATGTTCTTAATCCTGTTATTCCTGAATGGACAAGTACACTTCTCTGGGGTATTTATTTAATCTCAATGAGTGTGTTTCTCGGAGTATTAAAAATACTTGTTGAAAGTAATTTAAAAGAAAAACTTGGAAGATTATTAGTCCTATTAATATTGATATACGGATTATTTCTGTTTTTCGGTTCAGCTGATAAAGGGTATTTTGGTTCCGCTGACATAGATACAAAAATTGAATCAGGCTGGTTAAAAAAATAGATTAATAGATACCGGAATGAGCTTAGCCTTATGGAGCCTCAAGTAGCCTATCAAAGAAAAATTATTTATGCTCCACAGGACACTTCCTTAGATATTTCTATATATTAATTCTTGCAAATTATTGATATTTGTCTTGTCCTTTGCTGAGATAAAAATTTTATCAATTAATCTCTCATTTTCCAATTCAGAAAAACTTAATAATTCTTCGCTTTTACTGTATGTTTTATTTGCATCTATTTTATTAAAAACAAGAATGATTTTTTTATCTCCTGCTCCAATTTCATTTAATGTTTTATTAACGACCTCAATTTGATGTGCAAAGTCAGGATGAGAAATATCAATTATATGTAAAAGTATATCAGCTTCTCTTACCTCAGCTAAGGTTGCCTTAAATGATTCAATAAGACTATGGGGTAGCTTATGAATAAAGCCAACTGTATCTGAAAGTAAAAATGCTTTGTTCTTATAAACTACCTTTCTTACCGTTGTATCCAGAGTAGCAAATAGCTTGTCTTGAGCAAGTATTTCAGATTTGCTTAATAAATTTAAAACTGTTGATTTCCCGGCATTGGTATAACCTACAAGTGCAACTCGTGTGAAATTTCCTCTTGATTTTCTCTGGTTCATTTTTTGTTTGTCAATTTTTTTTAAATCTTTTCTAAGCTTTGTAATTCTTTTTCTGATATTTCTTCTATCAGTTTCAATTTCTTTCTCACCAGGACCTCTTGTTCCAACACCACCTTCCTGCCTCTCAAGATGTGTCCACATTCTTGTTAGTCTTGGTAAAAGATATTGATATTGAGCTAATTCAACCTGAACCTTTGCGTCTGCAGTTTTTGCTCTTGATGCAAATATATCAAGGATTAGATGAGTTCTATCTAATATTTTTATCTCAAATATTTTTTCAATATTTTTTAATTGTGAAGCTGATAAATCATTATCAAATACGGCAATATCAATTTTATTATCTTTTATAAATTCTGAAATTTCGTCTAATTTCCCTTTGCCAATAAATGTTGCAGGGTTTGGTTTTTGAATGTTTTGTATAAACTTCTCAACAATTTTTACACCAGTGCTTTTAGTTAATAAGGTAAGTTCTTCTAAATTGTCATTTTTCCATTCCTTAGATGATTTTATATTAACACCGATAAGAATTACTCTTTCTTTTTCTTTTTTTGTTATATATGTTCCCATTCAGCTCCTATTTTACTGATTATTTAAATGTTTTTTCCAATTTTCAGATGGGTTATTTATTAAAAAATTTACATCAACTTAGTTGTATTTTGAAAGTAAATCATTTTTTATTTTTTTCCTCTGTTTTTTTATCTGAATTTTTTTTCAATTTTTTGTCTTTAATAATAACTACAACAATTTCATTGTCTTTCATCAACCAGAGTTTTTCTCTTGCTGTTTTTTCAAGTGCAAGAGGGTTTATTTTTAACTCTGTAATAATGTCTGTTAATTTATTTTTTTCATTCTCTAATTCAGCAATTCTTTTCTCGTGGTTTGCTATTTTTTTCTGGGCATCCATAATCTCAAGAAATCCACCCTCTCCAAAAAAGAAGGTTAAAATGAGAATAATTATAAATAATGCAGAAAGCATCATTACAAATTTGGGCTTAATAAAAACTTTTTCTTTATCTTTTTTCATAACAGAAATTATACCTAAATTTAGGTTATATATTTTTCTCCTTCATTATTTTAAAATAACTGTCAATTTCTTTTTTAACAACTGATGATAATAGTACCAATGCTATAAGGTTAGGTATTGTCATAAAAGTTATAACGACATCAACAAAATGCCATACTATATCAATTTTCCCAATTGCACCAAGGAAAACAAATAAACCATATACATATCTATAAGATCTTATAGATTTACTTCCAAAAAGATACTCTGAAGCTCTTGTTCCATAATATGACCATGCAATTATTGTTGAGAATGCAAATAATATTAATCCACCAGCCACAACATGTTTTGCATAATCACCTAAACCTATCTTAGTAAATCCGATAGTAAATGCCTCTACTGTCATTCCAACGCCTTCTGTGCCACCTTGCCATGCGCCTGATAAAATAATAACTAGAGCAGTCATTGTGCAAATCAATAAAGTATCAATGAAAGGCCCAACTGATGCGACTAAGCCTTCTCTTGTTGGATATTTTGTCTTTGCTGCTGCATGAGCAATAGCAGCAGAACCCTGACCACCTTCATTTGAGAACAAACCTCTTGCTACTCCATTTTTTAAAGTAATAAGAAAGACTGAACCTAAAAATCCGCCTGAAACTGCTGTACCTGTAAACGCATCGCTAATTATTAACGAAAAGGCATCAGGGATGTCTTTAAAGAAAACAGCGATAACAATTATTGTACTAACGAAATATAAAACTGCCATAAAAGGTACTAATTTAGAGGTAACATCTGCAATTCTTTTTATACCCCCTACAATTACCAATAATACAAGTATAACCAAAACAAGCCCTGTCATCCAGTTTTCTATATTATAATTTTTAAACATAATGTCTGAAATTGAGTTTGATTGTGCCATATTGCCTGTACCCATAGCACATAATACAGTTGCACCTGCAAAAACGATTGCAAGTTTTTTTGCATATTTACCAAGTTTATCTTTAAGCCCATATTCCATATAATACATTGGACCACCTGAGACAGAACCATCTTCATTAATCTTTCTATATTTCAAGGATAGGGTGCTTTCAACAAGTTTTAACATCATTCCAAGAATACCAGTCACCCACATCCAGAATACTGCACCAGGACCACCAAAATAAATGGCAAGTGCAACTCCAACAATATTACCGGTTCCAATTGTTGCAGAGAGAGCTGTTGTCAATGCTCTGAAATGATTGATATCGCCTGCATCCTGATCCTTGTCGTATTTCCCGCTAATTATCTTAAATGAGTGGGGGAGAGACGTAATTTGTAAAAATTTAAACTTAATAGTAAAGTAAATACCTGTTGGAATTAAGAAAATAAATAAAAGGTAAGATCCAATATTGTCATTATAAAAAACAAAAACACTATCAATAAAACTAATAAGTTCTTTCATTATTCAGCTCCTGTAAGAATGTAAGTATAATAATAAAGTTAAAATATATTTTTGTCAAATAAATTTTTTAATTCAATTCTTGACGATTCTTACTCATTATAATCTAACCTGACCACAAAAAAAATTATTAAATAAACTATATGGACTTTATGCAATTTATTATTTTGTAGTTGTTTGACAATAGCCCTTGTAAAAAGGCAAAAAACATGGTATTTTGACCTTGTCATAATGTATAAATGGCACTTGTCTTGCTTTTTGACGAGAAATTGTAATTAGGATGTGGTATTAGGTATGAAAAAAGAATTAATTCAAAGAATAATTATTGATTACCAAAATAAAAAACAACAGAAATTAACTGAACGTGATTTAAAAATTGAGTTTATTCCTAATATGGCTATAGGAATTGTTGGAATAAGAAGAGGTGGTAAAACTTTTAGGACACATCAATTAGTCAGTAAGTTAAAGGAAAAAATCACAATTAAAAATATCTGCAGAATACAATTTAACGACCATCGCCTCCAAAATATTCCTTCTAAGGAATTGCATATAATTGATGAAAGCTATTATTCACTATATCCTGAAAAGAGAGATATAGAGGATGTCCTCTTTGTTTTTGACGAAATCCATAGAGTTAAAGGATGGGAAGATTATATCCTATATCTTCTTGAGTCAGAAAATCATAAAGTTGTAATTACCGGTTCAACAGCAACACTTCAAAGAGGTGAGTTTGCATCTTCATTAAGAGGCAAGTTTTTCCCAATCGAACTTTATCCATTTTCTTTTAAAGAATTCTTAAAGCATTATGATATTAAAAAAGATATAATATCCTCAAAAGGAAGAAGTTTTCTGCAAAACAATTTGGAAACATATTTAACACAGGGCGGATTCCCAGGATTGCTTAATATTGCAAAAGAAAGACATTTCGATTTACTTAGAAATTATTGGGACACTATGCTCCTTCGTGATATTATTGAAGCTCATAGTGATGAAAACATCAATATATCTTTACTTCGATATTTTTCAGATTCATTAATAACAAGAGTTGGTTGTCCAATGAGTGTAAATAAACTCGCTAAAACTATAAAAGCAGCCGGTTTCAACTTTACACAAGATACTTTGTATCGATATTTATTATATTTATCTGATGCCTATATGATTCACACTGTTGACATATTTTCTGAATCCGAACGAGTTAGGGCAAGAAACTATAAAAAAGTATATTGCATTGATTGGGCTTTAGCAAATGCCATCTCTTATGGAGCTGGTGTTGACAAAACAAGAGCATTAGAAAACATGGTTTATATTGAACTTAAAAGGCGAGGATATAAAGTAAACTACTATAAAACAAGAGATGACTTTGAAATTGATTTCGTAGTCACAAATCATAATAAAGAAATTGAATTAATTCAAGTTGCTTATAGTTTAGATGATGAAGAGGTAAGAAACAGAGAATTTAGAGCAATTGTAAAAAGCGCAGGATTTTTAAAGTCAAATAGTTCAATGGTTATTACTATAAATGATGATTTTATAGAAGTGGTTGATGGTGTATTAATAAAAATTATTCCAGTATGGAAGTGGTTGCTTGAATAAAAGAAAAATATTTACGAAAATATAGTTAAAAACATTGATAATGAGAAAGCTAATATTTTTCAAATCAAATTGCTTTAAATATTAATCCCTGACCTTTTAGAGTAAACTCTTCAGTATTAGCTGGTATAAATACAGACTCTCCTTTTGAAATATTAATAGCTTGAGATTTTATCTTATTTGTAAGTATAAATTTTCCTTCTAAACATAAGATTATCCTTGCTTTGTTTTCAAAATCTGAAGTGAATATACTGTTCTCTTTTAGTTCAATTTTTGAAAGCTGAAAATCATCTGGTTCAGTAATGAATATTTCTTCTCCGTTTTCTTTTTTTATAGTATCAACTCTAATGGTGTCACTTTCTGAAAAATTGGTAAGGGATAATAATTCTTTTTTATCAATATGTTTATTTGTGAGTCCGCCTCTTAATACATTATCTGAACTTGCCATTAATTCGATACCTGTTCCCATTAAATAAGCATGCAGTTCCCCAGCTTTAATAAAAATTGCTTCTCCAGGTCTCAATTCAATGATATTTAAAAAAAGAGGAGCAAAAATCCCTATGTCTGAACCATATTCATCATAAAGTCTTGAAAGCCATTGAAAAGCATCATTTGAATTTGTTTGCTTATTTTTCGTTTCTTCTATCAGGTAGTTTTTACTTTTATTTGATAAATTTAAAATAAAACTAAAAAAACTCTCTAACCCTTTAGGTGTCAAGTCATTTTTAAAATTATCTAAATTATCTTTTATGATTTCTGAATTAATTTCAGAAAAATTATTATAAATATCTATAAACCTGCGAAAACCTTTTAAAGCTATAAAGGGACTGATGGCATATATAATCTCAGGTTTATGATTATCGTCTTTATAATTTCTATATGGTGCATCTAAGGGAATATTTTCTTTGTTTTCTCTTAAAAACCCTTCTTTTGCTTCCAATTTATTTGGATGCAATTGAATTGAAAGAGGCTTTGCAGATGAAAGAATTTTTAATAAAAATGGGAGTCTTTTATTACCATCTCCAAGTATTAAATCCGGATTAGTTTTAATAAAATCATTTAATGGTATTTTGTCACTATTTATTAAAACCTTCGAAACTGCTCTATTATGATCGCCCATCCATAATTCTGCAAATGGTTTTTGCTCAACATTATCAACTCCAAGAATTTCAGGAATAGCAGTATAAGAACCCCATGGATAGTTTTGAATTTTATTAATTAATTTATACATAATG
>JAOZTV010000075.1 GCA_029939015.1 Candidatus Aminicenantota bacterium | reverse complement strand
AAAACTTACTCATTTGATAAACAAACCTTACCGCCACTTTTATTGATAAGAAGTTCATTTATCATTTTTATTTTACCAATAGGAACATCTATGTCAAATTTTATATTATCCTGAAGATATTCCTGTTTATTGATATTGATTTCATTCTTATCACAAATATGCATTATTTCACCTGTAAAATTATATGGGAATATTATTTGAAAGTGACTTTTGATATGTATTTTGACAGGCTTAACACTTTGTATTAATAATTTAGCAGATTGACTGTATGCTCTTGTTAAACCACCAGTCCCAAGTTTTGTACCTCCATAATAACGGATCACTGTTATTAATATATTAAATAGCTTTGCTCCCTTTATTTCGTTATAAATTGGAAGACCAGCAGTACCTGATGGCTCACCATCGTCATTATATCTGAAAATATCTTCTTTACCTTTACCTATCAAATAAGCAGAGCAAACATGTGTGCAATCATAATATTTTTTTCTTAAGTTTGAAATAATTTCATTGCATTTTTCTGTAGTATTTACAGGAAATCCCAGTGATATAAATCTTGAACCTTTCTCTTTGAATTCAATAGGTCCAAATTCATTTTTTATAGTTAAAAAGTTTTCAATCAAATTACTCATAATTATAAATGAATATAGCTTTTATACTAATAAATGTCAAATATTGACAAAAAACAAAAATATGATAAACTTTTTGAATTGAATTTAGTATAATATATATTATTATTCATACATAAAATAAATGGAGGTAAATGTGATAAGAGTAGAGAACCTTACAAAATATTATGGCGATAATCTTGCCGTTGATAATCTCAGTTTTGAGATAAAAAAAGGTGAAATTTTAGGTTTACTTGGACCAAATGGTGCAGGAAAATCAACAACATACAGAATACTTACAGGGTTTTTAAATCCGACAAGTGGTACTATCAAAGTAAAGGATCTTGATATTAAAGAAGATCTATTGGAAATTAAGAAAATGATAGGATATTTACCTGAATCAGCACCCTTATATAAATCTATGCTTGTTTTTGAATATCTTAATTATGTTGCTGATCTCAGAGATGTTCCTAATGAGGGAAAACTTTCTCATATTAAAGAATTAGCAGATCTTTGTAGTTTAAATGAAGTTATGCATATGAGAATTGATGAACTTTCAAAAGGTTATAGACAGAGAGTTGGGATTGCACATTCTTTAATGGGAGATCCTGAAATACTTGTACTTGATGAACCTATATCAGGACTTGATCCAAATCAAATTGCTGATACTAGAGAAATAATTAAAAGAATTGGAAAGGAAAAAACAATTATATATTCTACTCATATTCTAAGTGAGGCAGAATCAACCTGTGATAGAATTATTATTATTGATAAGGGAAAAATGGTTATTGATGGAACAGCAGAACAAATTAAAGAAAAAACAAAAACTGATACTCTTGAAGAGGCTTTTAAAGTATTAACATCAAAAAGAGTAGGGGAAAGATAAAATGAAAAGTACAATTAATATATTTAAAAGAGAATTTAATGCATATTTTGTTTCTCCAATTGCATATATTGTTATCTCAATTTTCTTATTGATAGTTGGATGGTTTTTCTTTTCAACATTTTTTCTTGAAGGTCATGTAAGTCTTACAAAATTATTCTCATTATTACCAATAATGTTTACATTTATTATTCCAGCAATAACAATGAGACTTTTTTCAGAAGAACTTAATGTTGGATCTTATGAGCTTTTATTGACAATGCCTGTAAGAAACATTGATATTATACTAGGAAAATTTCTTGCTTCATTATCATTTGTTGCTGTAATGTTAGCACCTACCTTGCTTTATGCAATTTCAATATCATTTATTGGTGAACTTGACTTAGGTCCGGTAATTGGTGGTTATCTTGGGGCAATTGTTCTTGGAGGAAGTTTTAGTGCAATAGGAATTATGGCATCATCTTTAACAAGAGATCAGGTTATTGCATTTATTGTTGGTATGGCAATTTGTTTTTCTTTAACATTTATTATTGATTATGTATTGTTTTTCTTACCTGACTCATTTGTTTCATTTTTTCAGCATCTAAGTGCAAGATTCCATTTTGAAAATATCTCAAAGGGTGTCATTAATTCAAGAGACTTTATATATTTTATTAGTGTATCATTTATTGCACTATACATTACAAATATGATTTTGGAGAAAAAAAAATGAATGTAAATAAAAAAATTAAGAATAAAAAGAATTATGATTCTTATGTTAAATTTAGCATATATATTATAATAATTTTATTGATAAATATTGTCAGTTTAAATCTGTTTTTTAAAATGGATTTAACAAATAACAAATTATACTCACTTTCAAAAGCGAGTATAGAATCTGTTTCAACTTTAAAAGAACCAATGATGGTAAAAATCTTTTTTTCAAAGAATTTACCTGCTCCATGGAATAATATTGAACCTTATCTTCACGATCTATTAAGTGAATATAAGGCTAATGCTTCAAATGATTTTAATTATAAATTTTATTCTATTGATTCTAAACAGGGTGAATTAAGTAAGAGTGCTGAAAAAAACAGAAAAGAAGCATCAGACTATGGAATAAATCCTATAAACCTCTATAAGGCTGCACAGGAAGAACAAAAATCATTATTAGCTTATATGGGAATGGTTATAATACATGGTGATGTGGTTGAAAAATTACCGGTTATAGAATCAACAAATAATCTTGAATATAAAATTACTACGGCAATAAAAAAATTAAATAATAAAATTTCAAGCTTCTTAAATATGAAAGGAAAAATCACAATAACTCTTATTCAGTCTTCGTCTATGAAAGCCCTAATTCCTTTTTTAAAACTTAGTGGGTTCGATTTAGTTAAAGATAGAGTGCAACGTATTGTTAATGAATTAAACGCAAAAACTTATGGCAAACTTGAATTTGTTTTTGTTGATCCATCAACATCAGCAATGTCAGATTCATTGAAAAAATTTGACAGATTTAAGATGTCATGGCCTAGAAAAGAGTTTGAGCAGGGGAAAGTTTTAGAAAAAGGTGAAGGCATTTTAGCCTTAGGTTTAAATTTTAATAATAAATCAATGGAAATGAAAATGTTTGGAACAAGATTTAATCCTAAGAAGTTTTCAGAAGAATATTATATTGCAGAAGACAAAGAGATAAAAGAATTTATAGATGAGAATATTTCAAATCTTCTTAATATTAATGATGATATTGGATACCTAATAAGCCATGGCACAAAGCCTCTGGCTGCAAATCTTCCACCTGAATATAGACATTTAATCAAACCAAAACCAGGTGAATTAAAGGTATTGGGGGCAGTTCTAAACCAAAACTATAATGTAAAATTAGTTGATCTTAAAAAAGATGGTATTCCAAAAGGTATTGATACACTGATAATTGTTGGTGCTAAAGAAACTTTTAGTGAATGGGAATTATTTCAAATAGACCAGTTTTTAATGGAAGGCAATTCAATCGCCTTTTATGCAGATAGCTTTAAAGAATTAAAACAACAGCAGAATCAATATCAAAGAGGTCAGTCAATAAGTATTCCAAATGAAACCGGTTTATTAAAATTATTAGAACATTATGGACTGGGGCTTAATAAATCTTATGTATTGGACGAAAAATGTTTTGTTAATAGGGACAGGCAGAGAGGAGATAATCCTATTTATATTGCCCCAATAATTCAGAATAGAAATATTGAACATAGTAATTCTTTTATGGGAAATATTACTGGTCTAGTTATGTTTAAAAACTCGCCTATAAAAATTGATGATAAAATTATTAAATCTAATGGAATTAAACTTAAAAATTTATTTTCTTCAACTGATAGAGCATGGGAATTAAAAGGACCGATGGATCAAAGATCTCTAATGTTTTCGCAACCTCCAACGAAAAAGGAAGAAATGAAGAAATTTAATCTTGCAATAATTGCAGAAGGCGAATTTCCAAGTTATTTTGATGGAAGAGACTTACCAAAAAAACCAATAAAAAAAGAAGATAATAAAGAAAACAAAGAAAATAAGGATAAGAAAATTGAAAAGTCTGCAATCTCTAAGGATTTAAAATCTGAAAAATCATTTATTTCAAGAGGCAGTAAGGCTAAGATATTCTTAACTGGATCCTCTGAAATGTTATCTGACCAAATTATTCAAGTACCTACTCAGGCTGGAACACAATCACAGAGTCCTTTGTTTTTGGTTAATTTAATGGATTATTTAAATAATAAGGAAGAAATGGCTGTTTTAAGAAGTAAGGTACAGCGATTTAATCCTATTGAGAAGTCTAAGGCGAGTACTAGAGATTTTATTAAAATATTTAATATAGTAGGTGTTCCTCTAATATTTATTTTTATTGGAATTTTTGTCTTTGTTTTAAGACAGAAGAAAAGAAAGAAAATTGAAACAATCTTTAAGGGGTAAGAATTATGTTTAAAAAAAAAGAATATATTATATTATTAATAATAATTATAGTTTTGTCTGTTTATCTTCTAAAAAAAGATAACAATAATGTTCAATTTGATATACCTGAACTTGAAAATATAAAAAAAGATTCAATTAAGAAAGTTCTTATTGAAAATTCAAAGGGAAATATTAGTTTGAGTATAGATAAAAAAAAATGGAGTTTAGAACCTGAAGGTTTTCCAGTATTAGAAGATAAGGTCAACAAAATGATTGACCTTATTTCAGGAGCTGATCTTAGTGACCTTATTTCCAGAGCTGAAAAATATGAAAAATATGGGCTTGGGGAAAAAAGCAGAACTATTATTAAAGCTTTTGGAGACAAGAATGAATTAAGGGAATTAATGAGTGGTAATAGTGCTGAATCAGGTAATAGAACTTTTGTAAAATTAAAAAAAGATAAAGTCATATATCAGGCTAGAGGAAACTATAAGAGTGCTTTTGATATAGAAAAAAATGATATTATTGACAAAAAAATATATGGTTTTAGCAGTGCAGATATTGTTGAATTAATTATTGAAAAAGAAGGTATGGCAATAAATTATATTAAAATGGACGAAGCTGCTCTTAATAAGAAAGAAATAAAACAGGATAAAAAAACAATTAATCCAGAGAAGGCAGATACGCCCAAAAAGCCGGTAAAAATGGTTTGGGTTAATAAAGTAGATAAAACTATAGTAAATGACAAAGAAATTAACTCTTTTATATCAGATAATTCAAATATTAATTGTGAAAAATTTATAAAGAAAAATGATAAACTTAAAGAAAAAGGATTTATTTCAATTACATTTATTGATAAAACAAAAAAATCATACACTCTAAATTTATTTCATAATAAAACATTAGAAAATGAAATATTTGTATCATCTAATAATAATAAGTTTTTATTCAGTTTAAATAAAAAAGATTTAGAAAAAATTAATACTGATTTTAATAAATTTAAAAAGTAAATAGTATATTTGACATTAAGGGGATTAAACTATAAAATTAAATATTGTTAAACCTGTGTAATATTAGGTTAGAAAAATTAAAACTATGGAGTGAAAAATGTTTGGAACTTTAGGAATATGGGAAATACTTGGAATACTACTTGTTGTTGCTTTACTTTTTGGTGGAAAGAAACTACCTGAATTAGGAAAAGGTTTAGGAGAAGGAATTAAGAATTTCAAAGATTCTTTCAAAAAAGAAGATAATGAAGAAATTGACGCAGGAAAAAAAGAAATAAATAATGCAAAGGATAATTGAAGAGTTTATTGAAAAAAGAAAAAAAGCACAATCTAATTTAGAACTTACACTAAAAAAACTTAGCGACACTTTTAATTTCACTTTTTTAAGAAAAAAAAAAAAAGAAGTAATTAAAGGGCTATTTTTAGAATTAAATAATAATATAAATGAATTAGTTTTAAGTTCTAATAAAGAATGGGATTCTTACTCAAATAATCATATGTCAGGAGTTATCCAATCATTAAATACTAAAATACTTAAATTAGAGGCTGATCAAACAAATTCAAAACATATATTAAATAATTTTCTACAACTTGAAAAAGGTTTAGATACTTTGATTGAAAAAATTAATAATATCAACAAAAATGATAAGAATGAAAATTTAAAAAATATAGAAGATTTAAAAAAATATAAAGAAAAATTGTCCCTATATCAGTATTCAGATTTTGAACAGAGGTTCAGAGGGGATGAAAATAAGATTAGAGAAAAATTAGAAAAGTATTATACACATTTTGAGAACTTAAATAATATACTTGATATTGGATGTGGCAGAGGTGAATTTCTTCAAATACTCAAGGATAATGAAAAAGATAGTGTTGGTATTGATATATCAGAATCAATGCTCAAAATTGCAAAATCTAAAGATTTAGAGTGTTTTTCTATTGATGCGCTGGAATATTTGAAAGGTAAAGAGAATAATACAATTGGTGGGATATTTTCATCACAGGTAATTGAACATTTTACCCCTGATTACTTACGTGAAGTTGTAAAGGAATCTTTTAGAGTTTTAAAACCAGGCTCAATAATTATGTTAGAAACTATAAATCCATTATCATTATTTGCACTTAGTAGAATATTTTATCTAGACATAACTCATCAAAAACCACTTCATCCTGAATATATGAGGTATTTACTAGAAAGTTCAGGTTTTTTTGATGTTGAAATTATTTATTCTGAGGGTGACTTGAATGATGAAAAATTATCTCCAATCGCAATGAATAATGAAATTGCAAATGTTTTTAATACAAATGTTGACAAATTAAATAATATACTTTATTCATCAGTTGAATATATAGTAAAAGGAATAAAAAAGTGAGTAAATTAAAAAATATAAGAAATTTTTCAATTATAGCCCATATTGATCATGGTAAAACAACACTTTCAGACAGGCTACTTGAAATAACCAATGCAGTAACTAAAAGAGATATGCAGGAACAACTTCTTGATTCAATGGATTTAGAAAGAGAAAGGGGTATAACAATTAAATCTCATTTTGTCAGGCTTGAGTATAAGGATACGAGAACAAACGAGGATTATATTTTAAACTTAATTGATACTCCAGGACATATAGACTTTACTTATGAAGTATCACGTTCTCTTGCAGCTTGTGAAGGTGCCCTACTTGTAGTTGATGCTACTCAGGGAGTTGAAGCACAAACAGTTGCAAATACTTATCTTGCTATGGAAAATGATCTTACTCTCATTCCTGTAATGAACAAAATTGATTTAGCAAGTAATGAACTTGAAAAATCACTTGATCAGGTAGAAACTGTTATTGGAATAGACAGAGAAGAGGCTATTAATGTTAGTGCAAAAACAGGCTTGGGGATAGATGAACTCATACCTGCAATTATAGATAGAATTGAGCCACCTAAGGGTGATATCGATAAACCATTGAAAGCATTAATATTCGATTCCTGGTTTGATGAATATCGTGGAGTTATAATTCTTGTTAAAATTATAGATGGTAAAATAAATAAAAATGATAAGATAAAATTTTTATCAAATAATGCAAATTATGATGTTAATGAACTTGGTGTTTTTAAACCGGCACCACTTCCTCTTAAAAGTTTATCAGTTGGAGAAGTTGGATATATAATAGGAAGTATAAAAAATGTTTCTGAAGTTAAAATAGGGGATACAATTACTCATCTTAAGGTAAATACTGTTGAACCGATGCCAGGGTTTAAAGAACCGCAGCCAATGGTATTTTCAGGGTTTTATCCAGGTGAGGGTTCAAGTCATGAAGAATTAAGAGATTCAATTGAAAAGCTTACTTTAAATGATTCTTCTTTTAAGTATGAACCTGAAACATCTCCAATTCTTGGTATTGGTTTCAGATGTGGCTTTTTAGGTTTATTACATAAGGAAATAATTCAGGAAAGATTAGAACGTGAATATGATTTATCAATAGTTACAACTGCTCCATCGGTTAAATATAGAGTAACAAATAAAAAGGGTGAAGTCTTTGAAATTGAGTCTCCTGCTGGATTACCTGAACCACAGCAATTGGAAATGATAGAGGAACCTTATATTGAAGCAATAATAATTACTCCAGAAGAACATCTTGGAAATATAATAAAACTACTTCAGAACAGAAGAGGAATTCATAAAAAGATGGACTATATAAGCTCTGAGAGGGTACATCTTACTTATGATTTGCCTCTTGCAGAAGTGCTTTATGATTTTTTCAATAAATTAAAATCAATATCAAGAGGATATGCTTCTTTTGATTATGAGTTTAAAGAATACGTTGAATCGCCATTAATTAAATTAGATATTTTGATAAACGGCGACCCAGTTGATGCACTTGCATTAATTGTCCATAGAGAGAAAGCTTATAATGTGGGTAATCTCATTGCTTCAAAAATGAAGGCTGTTATTCCAAAACAATTATTTGAAGTTATTATTCAAGCGGCAATACATAAAAAAGTTATTGCAAGAACTGTAGTTAAGGCAATGAGGAAAAATGTTCTTGCAAAATGTTATGGCGGGGATATTTCAAGAAAGATGAAACTTCTCGATAAGCAGAAAAAAGGTAAAAAAAGAATGAAGAGAATAGGTAAGGTTGATATTCCTCAGGAAGCCTTTCTCGCTGCCTTGGAGATTGATTAAAATAGATCCTATTTATTTAATAAATTTGTAATCATATTAAAGGAATTAAAAAATTCATTTTTGATAAGTTTTTTATTCATTAATTTTATATTTTTATTTCCGCTAACTTTATCTGTAATGATAATAATTGCAGTTAATGGTTTTTTAATAAAAACTCTTATTGGAAAAATTTCCATTTCAACTGCATCAATATTTTGCTTTCTTTGAGTTTTAAGCCAATTTTTTGTTTCCCTCATTGGAATATCAACACTGACACAGGTTCCTTTTTTTATTTGATTGTTATTTATTATATTTAATGGAAGTATTTTTGCTTTTGAAAATAATTTGTAAATTGAGCTTGAATATATATCGGTGATATTTATTGAAACAGGCTCAATAATTGACTTATTTAAAGAACCTGCTGTTCCAAGGAAAAAAAACTCTTTCTCATTTATATCAATTATATTTAGAAGAGAAAGAATCTGAGGGTAGCCGAGAAACCCAGTTATTATAGAGTAATTATCAAAAATAAGATGTTCACTAAAATATATTTTATGAGTTTTTAAAGATTCTTTTTTTAATTGTTTATATAAATCCTGATCCCAAAAATAAGGAATTAATAAAATTTTTTTTTTTGTTTTTAGCATTTATTTATAAGGCAAGGAGGCAAGTAGGTAGGGATGCAAAGAGTAAGGTCTAAAAATATTTATATTACTCTCTGCTTTATTTACCTTAATTATTCAGCTGAAAGCCTTAGTATTTCTATAACCATATTTAGAGCCTTATTCATATCTTCAATATAAATATGCTCATCGGTTGAATGTTCAAGTTTTGCACCTATTCCAACAACTGCAACTTCTATACCTTTATTATTATAGATTGAAGCATCTGTAAAACCAGTAATAAAAGTTGTCTCTGCATCTATTCCTACAGATTTTAATGCTTTTTTAGAAATTTCTACAGTTTCAGAATCAGCAGGTATATCAACTGCCTGACATAGGTTATTGACTTCAATTTCAACCTTTGCTCCAATACTTTTAACTTCTCTTTCAATAATATCTACCATCTCTTTTGAAAGAGCTTCGGCTTTATTATGAACTAAGCTTCTGCACTCTGCAAGAAATGATGTTTTATCGGGAATGCCATTTCTTATCATACCACCATTTATTACACCAACATTAGCAGTAGTGTCATCGTCAAGTCTGCCTAATCTTAAAGCAGAAATTGCCTTTGCAGCAGCCTGGATAGCAGAAATACCTTTCTCGGGCTCCATACCTGCATGTGCTGCTTTTCCTGTTATATTAACGTCAATTGCAAAATAAGAAGGTCCGCCTATTACTATTGTATCTAATGTGTCATTATCAAGTAAAAAACCTTTTTTTGCAGTAATTTTTGAAAAATCTAAATTTTTAACTCCCAATAATCCAACTTCTTCCTGTCTGCTTATTGCAATCTCAATAGGAGGCATAATTTTTGCTAATCTTAAGGCTTCAAGCATTTCGGCAATACCTGCTTTATCATCTGCTCCAAGAATAGTATCTCCTTTAGATCTGATAACACCATCTTTAAGTACAGGTTCAATTCCAATACCTGGAAGTACAGTATCAGCATGACAGGAGAGTAGGATAGGGTCTTTTCCACTACAACCTCTTGCATCCATTTTAGCTATTAAATTACCATAATCATCTTTTTCTGCCTTTGCTCCAATTTTTGTAAATTCTTCAATTAGATAGTCAATCATTCTTGCTTCATTGCCTGATTCACTGTCAATTTTTACCATATCCATAAATTGTTTTACCATTCTTTCTGACATTATACTCTCCTTATTTTATTTGTTTTTCAAAAGGAATTAAGAAAATTTTATTATTAATTATCTTTTCCCTTATTTTTTTTTCTTTAGCTAGGACATCTATATATTTATAAAGCTCAAGATTATGTTTACCTGTAAGTTCGGATAAATCATCTATTGTTAATGGTCTTCTAATAATTGTATTTAGAATGTTATTTTCAAGATTTTTTGAGAAGGACAGAATTTCTTCCCTTTTTTTTATTCTCTTTATTATCTCTACAGGTAAATCTTTCCATTCATCTCTAATTTGATCCAGTTTGTCCATCGTAATTGATTTTATATTATCGTAAGCAGGTGGACGGTCAAGTGTATTTAATTGTACTTTCTCAGGCTTTATCTTTAAAATAGTATTGTGAATTTTGGATAATTCTTCTTTGCTATCGTTTATACCCGAAGCAATAAAAACTTCAAGCCAAATTTTCCCCATATATTCTGAACGAAATTTGATTATTCCTTCAATAGTATTTAATATATTAACACCTTTTGCGGGTCTATTTATTTTATTAAAAATTTCTGCTGTTACGGCATCAAGAGATGGAAGTACAAGATCTGAATTTAATAGGTCTTGTCTGACTGAAGCATCATCCATAAGTGTGCCGTTTGTTAAAACTGCAATTGGTGTATCTGATATTTTTTTTATTCTATCAATTATTTTTCCTATATCACTATTAAGTGTCGGTTCACCAGAACCTGAAAATGTAATATAATCGAGCTTATTGTTTTTATTCAGATATGGTTTTAAATCTTCAATAATCGTATCAACTGATACAAAAGGTTTACGGATTCTTGTGAAATTAGTTGTTCTCCCACATTCACAATAAACACAGTCAAGGGAACAGGTTTTAAAGGGGATTAAATCAATGCCTAGAGATATACCAAGTCGCCTTGAAGGAACAGGACCAAAAATATAATTATTTTTTTTAAAACTCAAATTACTTTTTCCTTATAATATAATTAATTATAATCATAGCATAAAAATCATAAGTTTTGCAATTATAAGTTGCTAAATATATTTTTTTGTTTAGTATATTTATAT
>JAOZTV010000351.1 GCA_029939015.1 Candidatus Aminicenantota bacterium | reverse complement strand
ATTATTTTTCAATTTATTATATAGTTTATTTGCCTTATCTATCCCATTTTTTCTTAAATATATTATAAATTGTTCAGGGGATATTGGTTTATTGTAATCTATATCTGAATTTTTCCCAAGATTCTCCCAAATGTTAAGTTCACCTTTACCTTTCCATGCTGTTCCAACTATATCAATATCGCCATCCTTATCTATATCTCCAGCACAAATTCCGCTTGCTGAAAACAAAAACCCAGCAACAGAATGTTCTTTGAATATATAAGAACCGGTATTTTCCCACCACCTAATATCATTTGCACCATGAGAGCCTCCAAAAACATCTATATCACCATCACCATCAATATCTGCAGAATCAACAGTTACAGCTCCGATAAATTGATCTGTAATTTTATGCTTATTAAATATGAAATTCCCCTGGTTTTCCCAGATTACAATACTTCTTGACATATATCCCGCTACCAATATATCAAGTTTGCCATCCTTATTTATATCCTTTGCTTTTACATCATGTGCTCCATTTAAAGGGAAGAAATATTCTTTAAATTTTAAATCACCAAGGTTTTTCCAAACCCTCACACCTTCTTTGAATTGAGTACCAAGAATATCTATAAGTCCATCATTATTCATATCCTTTGCTGTTATGCTATGAGAAAATAAACCTGAATAAATAATATGTTTTTTAAATCCATTCTTTTTTGAATTTATCCAAATTGCAATTTCTCCATTCCCCTGTTTATCACCCCTAGCTCCTAAAATATCTAATAAGCCATCCTTATTAATATCTGAGGCAAATACATCATGAGCTCCAATAAAATTATTGTCAATTTCAACCTTTGTAAAATTATGCTTTCCATCGTTTTCCCATAAAATAATACTGTTTAATGTATAAGAGGCAGAAAGGATATCTATATCTCCATCACTTTCCATATCTATTGCAAATATTCCAATAGCATCACCTGCATTTTGTACAGCAATATGTTTGACATAGGTTTTGTTACCTGTGTTTTCCCACCAGATTATATCCTTTGAGCCTGACAAGATATCCAAATCACCATCCTTATCCATATCAAATAATAAGACTTTTTGTGCCCCTACTCTACCCTTAGACAAACTATGCTGTTTAAATAGAACTGATTCAGCATTTATTGTACTAATTAAAACAAAAACCATAAAAATTGTTTTTAACATTATTAATTCTCCTTATAATTACAGTATTAAAATTATTTTATACAGTATATATAATAATTAATAAATAGTAATAAGTACTAAATTTCAAAAAAGGACTTTATGCCCAGACGTCTGACAGTTAATTATCAAATTTTGACTTTATTTACACTTTAAAATGAACGTGTCTTTAGAAGAATAACCCAAAGTCTGTTGCTCTATAAAACTTTTTAAAACTCTTAGTACTGGCTATTATAGTTTAGGTTCTAGCTACATCAAATCAGGCTATAACAAATTCTTTTCTAAATTTATCAGGTGTCTGAGCATACATTTTTTTAAATGATTTAGTGAAATGTGACTGGTCAGTAAAATTTAAAATGTGAGCAATCTCTGAAATAGTGTGCTTGGGATTATAAAGCATGTTTTTGCTATGTTCAAGTTTCTTTTGTAATACGAATTGATATGGAGTTAAATTTGTTGCATTTTTAAATCTTTTTATGAGGTCAAATTTATTTATTCTAAGTTCATCAGCAAGAATATCAATAGAAATATTCTCTGATAAATTTTTTTCAATATATGATTCAAGTTTATTAATATTGTCTTTAGTAAGCCCTGAGATATTCTCGATAATATCTACATTGTCAGCAGTATAATTTTTTATAAAATGAATTGACAAAAGAGCTATAAGATGATTGATAAAAATCCTCCCATTTTCATTTCCAGATCTTACTTCTGAAAGAAGCAATCTGAATATTCCCTCAAGATGAGGATCTGAAATATTATTCATTTTTTTATATTTAAGATTATTATTACTGTTTCTTTTACCTTTTAATAACATTTCATCGGGTTCTATAAGAATTGAAACAAACTCAAAATAGTCATCGGTCCTTTCTGAACTTTGAGTGAATGGCGGAGTATATGATATACTATACTTACCTGTTATGTATTCTTTTTTTTTACCCCTATTATCTGTGGTTTCCCAATTCACATCTTTCTCAGAAATCTGCATTGTAAAATAATGATATGGAAAGGAAATATTATTCGATTCAAAGTTAGAGATACTCCCATATTTTATAAATGCTTTGTCAAACTCAAGTTTATAAAAGGATGCATTAATTTTTAACTCATCTGTCTCTGCAAACGAACATAACGGATTTGCTTCATTTAACTCAACTTTTTCAAATTTTTTTATTTGTTTTACCATACATTATCCTGCCATTTATTAATATATATGATTTGCTTCATGCTGTCAATTGCAATTATTTACAATAAATCAATAAATTTTTTACTATATAAACAACTAGACATTTGATATATTTAATAGAAATGGAGGAAAAAATGAAAAAAATATTAATAATTAATGCACACCAATTTTATGAAGGCTTTGCAGAAGGTAAATTGACTAAAACTCTGGTTGATACTATGAAGAAAGAATTTGAAGTAAAAGGTCATGAAGTAAAGCAGACAAATATTGAGAAAGGATATGAAGTAGGTGAAGAAGTTGAAAAACATCAATGGGCTGATTTTATAATTGTTCAAGCTCCTGTTTACTGGTTTGGTGCTCCCTGGATATACAAAAAATATATTGACGAAGTGTTTACTACAGGTTTAGTACAACAAAGTTTAATTATAGATGATGGAAGAACAAGAAAAGACCCTAATAAACAATATGGAACAGGCGGAAAAATGCAGGGGAAAGCATTTATGATGTCAGTAACATGGAATGCTCCAACTGAGGCCTTTGGCAATAAAGATCAGATACTATTTGAAGGCAAAACTGTTCACGATGTCTTTGTGGCAGACACAGCAGTTTATAAATTTTGCGGTGCAGAGATATTACCAACATTTTCCTGTCATGATGTGTTAAAAAATGCAGATGTAGAAAATGATCTTAAACGAATCAAAGAACATATTAAAACAATTTAAATCAATAAAGAAACATATAAATGAGGCTTTTGTATTAAAGCCTCATCATCCATAACGTGTCAATTTATGTCTAAGGGCTTGCGTATAAATAAGTTGGGTAATTAGACGACGATAGTGGAACTATA
>JAOZTV010000350.1 GCA_029939015.1 Candidatus Aminicenantota bacterium | reverse complement strand
GACAGTACTCTTTCTTGGCTATTCTGATAATTATTTTAATTATATCAATAAAGGACTGCTTCAAATGAATCGGACATTTTTTCTAAAAATTGGTTATGCCCTGACTATTTAGGTGTTTAGTTATGCACTTCTTACAAGGTTGGACAAGACTTGCGTTTGAATATGAAAGATTTCAGCAATATGCGTTGTTATTTGTAAATTAACAAATTATTACTTTAGTTTATATGAATAAAATTTAATTTTTGGTACAATTATCCATAATTTTGTAATAAAGGAGGTGATTATAGTTTTTAATTCTGTTAATTTAAGATTGATAAGAGTTGTTATTAAAAAAAAATTATATTTCTTTTTTTGTTTTTTATTGTCTTTACAGGTATTGTTTTTTGCCCAGGTAAAACTAAGATTTGATCACTTATCAATTCAAGATGGCTTGTCTCAAGCTTCAATTACGAGTATTTTACAGGATAGCAGAGGGTATATGTGGTTTGGTACTCAGGACGGTTTGAACCGTTATAATGGTTATGAATTTAAAGTTTTTAAATTTAATCCAGCTGATCTATCAACTATATCTGACAATAGTATTCTAAAGGTTTTTGAAGATAGCTCCAATAATCTATGGATAGCAACCTTGAATGGTTTGAACCTTTATAATAGAAAAACAGAAACATTCACACGGTATTTTTTAAAAGAAGGAAATAATTATAATAAAATGAATCAATTTTCTTCAATTATTGAGGACAATTATTCCAATTTATGGATAGGTTCAAGATGGAAAGGTTTGATACAATTTAATTTAAAAACAAAGAAATGGATTATGTATGATAATAATAAAAACAATCCCAATAGTTTAAACAACGATCAAGTATTAACACTTAGTAAGGGGTATAATAATGAAATTTGGATTGGAACAAATGGCGGTGGATTAAATAGATATGATCATAAAATAAAAAAATTCACATCTTATAAAAATCAACCTGAAAATCCTTTAAGTATATCAAATAATATTATAAGGACAATATATATTGAAAATAAGAATAAGATTTGGATTGGTACACAGGGTGGTGGTTTAAATATCTTTAATCCTGAAAAGAATGTCTTTAAAAAATTTGTTCCAGACAAACCTCTTGACACCAGACATCCTTTTTATAATTGGGTGTCAAAAATATTTATAGATAGTAGTAATACTGTCTGGGTAGGAAATGCTTTTGGAGGAATCATAAAGATTATCTCATTTGAAGAAGGTAAATATATCAATTATAGGCATAATAATTTATACAAATATAGTCTTAGTGATGACACAATAAATGATATTATAGAAGATAAAACTGGCAATATCTGGATTGGTACATATTTAAAAGGTATTAGTATTCTAAAAAAACAAAAACAACAATTTTCTCATTTTTATATTAATGGAAATTTTAAAATAATCAATAAGGCTAATAGCTTTTTTGAAGATGCTAATACGCTGTGGTACGGTACTCTTGGTCCCCTAATTAAATATGATAAAAACAATGTTAAGACTAGCAGAATAAAATATTTCTATCCTGATAATAAAAAACCTGCCAGCTTAAGTGGGACTCTAATTAATAGTATTTACAGGGATGTAAATAATAATTTATGGGTAGCTACAAATAATGGATTAAATAGATTTAATGATATAGATGAAACGTTTATTAAATACCTGCCTGATAAGACTAATAAAAAAACAATAAGCGGTAAATATATCTCTTGTATAACAGAAGATGCAGAAAATAATTTATGGATTGGAACTTATTATGGAGGACTAAATAGATATTTCCCTTTTAAAGATGAATTTAAAAGATTTAAAAATGATAAAACAAAACATGAAAGCATTGGTAGCAATAATATAACATCCATTAGCAATGATTATAAAAACAAAGATATACTCTGGATCGGTTTAAATGCAAAGGGTTTAGATAGATTTGATAGTAAAACTGGCAAATTTAAACACTTTGTCAATATACATGAAGATAGAAATAGTATCAGTTCAAATTTTGTACTTTCAGTTTTTACATCAGAAGCATATCCATCTATTATTTGGGTTGGTACATGGGGTGGTGGTTTAAATAAATATAATACAAAAACAGATAAATGGACCTTATACACTGAAAAAAATGGACTATGCAATAATACTGTTTATGGGATTTTAGAAGATAGTAATAATAATTTATGGTTAAGTTCTATAAATGGACTATCAATGTTTAATCCTATAATAGAAAAATTTAATAATTATTATGTAGAAGATGGACTACAAAGTAACGAATTTAATATGAATGCTTTTCATAAAGGTAAAAGTGGTAATTTGTATTTTGGCGGTATTAATGGCTTTACTATTTTTAAGCCTGAAAAAATTAAAAAAAACAATTGTATTCCCAGGATTGTTTTAACATCATTTAAAAAATTTAACAAAGAATTTAAAACAAAACCAGTTATATCAGAATTAGACAAAATAGTTTTAACTTATTATGATAATGTTTTTTCTTTTGAATTTGCATCTCTTGATTATAATAATCCCAAAAAAAACAAATATTCATATAAACTTGAAGGTTTTAGTAAAGAATGGATAGATGTTGATGCATCAGAAAGGGTTGCAAATTTTACAAATATTCCTCATGGAAAATATATTTTTAGAGTAAAAGGAACAAATAATGATGAAATATGGAATGAAAGAGGAACTTCAATTAGACTTATAATTTTACCCCCTTTCTGGCAAACTTTATGGTTTAAAACACTCATTTTCTTTATTGCTTTTGTTGGAGTCTATTATATTCATAGAAATAGAACAAAAAGACTTACTATAAAACTTGAAAGAGAGAATAAAATAAATTCTTTATGTATTGATTATGGAATAACAAAGAGAGAAAAAGAAATTTTAGATCTTCTTTTGTCCGGGAAAAGCAATAATGATATCGTTGAGATTTTGCCAATTTCTTTAGGAACTGTAAAAAGTCATATACATAGTATATATACTAAAGCAGGAGTAAAAAAACGAAATGAATTATATATAAGGTTCAGTGAGCTTTAATGATGAATAATTATTTAAAAAAACAAAAATTTGCTCTATTATTTTTTTTATTTTCTATTTCATTATTTACTCAGGATAAAATTAAATTTGATCATTTATCTATTGAAGAGGGACTATCACAAGTTACTGTAAAATCTATTATTCAGGATAGCAAGGGTTATATGTGGTTTGC
>JAOZTV010000074.1 GCA_029939015.1 Candidatus Aminicenantota bacterium | reverse complement strand
TTGGTGTGAAATATATTGATATTGAAGTAGAAACAGACAAAAAGATAATTAAAGAACTAACTGAAAAAACAAAGAAATTTAATACAAAAATTATTATTTCTTATCATAATTTTGCAAAAACTCCTTCCTTAAATGAACTTATAAATATTGTAAATAAGAGTAGGACGATGGGAGCAGATCTTGTTAAAATTGCTACATTTATTAATTATCCCAAAGATAATATTATACTTATGAATTTACTTGGAGAAGTTAATGATATTATTGCAATTGGAATTGGTAAAAAAGGAATAGTATCAAGATTGTCTTCAGTCTTTCTTGGCAGTCCCTTTACCTATGCTTCTCTTATAAAAGGAAAAGAAACTGCAGAGGGACAATTAGATTATAAATCTATGGAGCAGATGTTTAAAATACTTCAACCTAAGTCAGGTACAAAGATTAATTCAAAAAAAATTTATAAATCCAAGATAAAAGGTCTTGTATATGCACCCTCGTCAAAGAGTGTTATGCAGAGAGCTGTTGCATTGGCGCTGTTGACAGAAGGCAAATCAATTATTAGAAATCCTTCTTATTCAGATGATGGACTTACTGCACTTAATCTTGTCACAAGTCTGGGAGTAAAAAAAGAAATATTGAACAGAAAATTAATCCTTGAAAGTTCAGGTACTGAGGAAAATGATAAAAAATTCAAATTAACCTGTGGAGAATCTGGACTTTGTATGAGAATGTTTGCTCCCATTCTTTCTCTTTTTAGGAATGAATTTATTCTAAATGGAGAGGGCTCTTTACAAAAAAGAACCGTTAAAATGATAGAAGATGACCTTAAGAGATTTGGTGCTGATTGTAAAACTAATAATGGATTTGCACCAATATATATTAAGGGGGCAATTGATGGCAGAAATATCACAATAGATGGGGCAATCAGTTCTCAGTTCTTATCGGGTCTTTTAATCGCACTCCCTTTATGTTCTTCTAATTCAGTTTTGAAAGTAGTTAATCTTAAAAGCAGACCTTATGTTAACCTGACTTTAAAGATGATAGAAGATGCAGGTGTTATTATTAAGTCAGACTCTAAAACAGATACTTTTTTTATAAAGGGAAAACAAAAATATAAACCTATTGATGTTAAAGTTGAGGGTGACTGGTCTGGAGCTTCTTTTCTTCTTGTTGCAGGAGCTATTGCAGGGGAGATAAATATAAAAAATCTCAAATTAGATTCTCTTCAGGCAGACAAGGCAATATTAGATACTCTGGCATTAAGTGGTGCTGAAATTGAGAAATCAGAATATTTTATCAAGGTAAAAAAAAACAAATTAATGTCTTTTGAGTTTGATATATCTGAGTCGCCTGACCTTTTTCCACCACTTGCCGTTCTTGCAGCCCTATGTAAAGGTAAAAGTACGATTTATGGAACAGAGCGTTTGAAATATAAAGAGAGTAGCAGGGCTGAGGTAATAAAAAAAGAATTTAAAAAACTTGGAATTAGAGTTGAATTATTTGATAATAAGGTCGAAGTCTATGGAGGGCAAATAAAGGGTGGTAAAGTCTCTGCAAATAATGACCATCGCATATCGATGGCACTATCCCTAATGGGACTTGTCTCTAAAGAGGCAGTTGAAATAGATGGGTGGGAGTCAATTACAAAATCCTACCCTGATTTTTTTAAAGATTTAGAAGAAGTTGGAGGTAAAATAGAATGAATAGTTTTGGAAGATTATTCAGAATATCAATATTTGGTGAATCACATGGACAATGTGTAGGTGTACTCATAGATGGTTGTTTAGCAGGAATTAAACTGGATGAAAGTGATTTCATTGAAGATTTGAATAGAAGAAAAGCAGGGGAGTTTGGAACTACCAAAAGAATAGAAAGTGATAAACCTGAAATCAAAACTGGTATTTTTAAAGGCTTGACTTCTGGAGCACCTATTCTTATTCAATTCAATAATGAAAACAGAGATTCTACTGTTTATGAGCAAATAAAAGATATACCTCGCCCTGGGCATAGTGATTTTACAGCTTTAAAAAAGCATAATGGATATAATGATTATAGGGGAGGCGGACATTTCTCTGGCAGATTAACACTTGGGCTTGTTGCAGCTGGTGTAGTTGCCAAAAAAATTATTCCAGGCCTGAAAATTAAAGCAACAATAATTGATAAAGAATTATTGACAGAAAAGATAAAAAAAGCTCAGGCAATTGGTGACTCAGTCGGGGCAAAAATAGAATGTAGCGTTTCGGGAATTAATACAGGTTTAGGGGAACCATTTTTTGATTCTATAGAATCTATGATAAGCCACCTGATATTTTCTGTTCCAGGCATCAAAGGTATAGAATTTGGTGATGGTTTTTCTATAATAGATAAGAATGGTAGTGAGGTCAATGATATTATATTAAACAAAGAAGGATTAACAAAAACAAATCATTCAGGTGGAGTTAATGGTGGAATATCAAATGGTAATGAATTGGTATTCAGAATTGCAGTTAAGCCAACTTCAAGTATTTCTAAAACTCAAAAAACTATTAATTTGAAAAACAATGAGATTGAAGAATTAAATATAAAAGGAAGACACGATACATGTTTTGCATTAAGAGTGCCTGTTATAGTTGAAGCGGTTACAGCAATTGTACTATCTGATTTATATTTATTAAATAATAAGGCTGGAGGATAAGGTGGATTTGAAAACATTAAGAAATGAAATTGATGTTTTAGATTCTCATCTCCTGGAAATTCTTAATAAAAGAATGGCGCTTTCTTTGAAATTAAAAAAATATAAAACAAATATTGAAGATAAACAGAGAGAACAAGATGTTCTTGAACACTTCGCAAATTTTCCTGATGCTCTTTTTAGCAAAGAGTTCAGTATAAATATACTGAAAGAAATCTTAAATGAAAGCAAAAGAGTACAGGGTAAAAGATAATAATACTTATATGTTATAAATTTATATAACTGATCAGTATTGATTTAAATAAATACCTGATGGGACTTCTAATTTATTGGATTCCATTAGGTCTTTGTTTATCAGTGTTTTTCTGCAATCGTTGTATGACTTTATTTCTTGTTCATTCAATACAATTACCTTGTCACATAGTTCTAAAATAAGATTTAGGTCATGGCTAACTATTATCTTTGTTGTATTTATATTTTTTATTAGTTTAATAAACTCTCGTCTGCCATGAGGATCAAGTTCGTTGGTTGGTTCATCAAAATACATTAATTTTGAATTTCTTGCAAGAGCAGAGGCTAAGCAAATTCTTTTTTTTTGTCCTAAGCTAAGGTGGTGAGCACTTTTTTCTTCAAAACCTACCATATCAACTTTATCCAAAACATCTTTAACTATATTTTTTATATCTTTATCATTATATCCTAAATTCTCCAATCCAAAAGATATGTCTTCAAATACAGTTGGCATAAATAGTTGATCATCCGGGTTTTGAAATACAAAACTTATTTTTTTTCTGATGTTTTTTATGTTTTTCTTTGTAATATTCTTATCAGATATTTTAATATTGCCATCTACTTCTATTAACCCTGATAAGGCAAATAAAAGAGTAGTTTTGCCTGCTCCATTTGGACCGATTATTCCTAAACTACTGCCTTGTTCCAAATTAAATGATATATTTTCTAAGACAGGTATATCTTTGCTGTATGAATAATTTATATTGGAAACTTCTATGATATTTATTTTATTTTCCAATTATCTTCTGAACCTCTCATCTCCATTGCCTGAAAAACCCGTTCTGCTCTGTCAAAACTTTTAATCATCAATACTCCCATTATATTTGTATAAGATTTGAATAAAACTGTTTTTTTTGTTTCAGATGATCGGAGTTTTACTGATCTGATCATTTTTTCAAGTTCGTCTATTAAAAGAAAGAAATATCTATACATAAAAGACAGTATTATTAAAAAAATTGATGGGAAATGCCATTTGGCAAGTGTTGAAATTATTGTATGAAATTTTGTTGTTGATATTAATAAGATGAGTATAAGAATACTTATAAATGATCTTAATAGAAATAGGGTTGATATTTCAATGACCATTTCTTCTCGAAATATTGTATTGATAAGTATGACAGGTATTATTATCGGAATAATTAAAAAAGATCTTTTAACGATATGTAAGACTGGTATTTTTGATAGATAAATAATTATAATTAATAAAGTTAGAATTATTGGGGATACCCATATCAATATTTCTAAAGGTAGAATTGATAATAATAGAACGAAAAAGAATGATAATAGTATTTTAATCTTTGGGTTTAAAAGATGAATTGGGCTTTTTAAATGACTATATTTGTCCCAAAAAGATGTCATGTTTTCTGCATCTCCAATATGTCTGGCCTTAATTTTATTATTACACCAAAAACTGTGCTTAGTATAATAGCTTCAATAAATCCAATAATAGCGTGTGAGGATAACATCCCTATCAAACCTGCTTTTAAAGGAATGGTTCCAGATAGAATAAGTTCAAATGCACAAAATGCAGAAGCAATAATCTTAGAAAAAAATGTTGCAAGCCCGAGCCCGAGAACTTTCTTTTTTTTTGTAAATGATTTATATATCAAATATCCAATCAAAGACTGTATGATTGCTATATTTAGTATATTTGCACCAAGTGTAAGAATGCCTCCATGTTGAAATAATAATGATTGCAATATTACAGCAGATGAGGTAATTATCACTCCTGAGAAAGGCCCAAGAAGCGCTGCAATAAGAACGGCTCCTGAAATATGAACAGAGGTGCCAGTGAAAACTGGAAAACTCAACATCTGTGATGTGAAAACAAAGGCAGCTGAGATGCCCATCAGAGGTATCATTTTATTTGTAAGTTTTTTATTTACTTTTTTAATTGAAGGGTAAAGTATAGAGGCTGATGCAATATTGGTTGATATTAAGACGGGTAGGGTTAAAAAGCCATCAGGAATGTGCAATTTTATCTCCTTTTAAAGCTTTTCTGGTCTGATAAAAAGTGATAATTCCTGTAATTCCAAATATAAAAGAAAGTCCTATTAATAATTTATGCCATTTTGATAAGGAATTCGTGTTTTTTTGTTTAAATATTTTTAAATCTTTAATTTCAATTTCTTTAACTATTCCATGCCCTAAGCCATCGTTTATAATAATTTTCCATATACCTATTATATCTGGTACAAAAACAAAGGAACCGTTTTTGTCTGTGAAACCTTCTTGAAAGGGAGTTTTTTTATTAGATGGCGAAAAAACCTTTGTTTCTGCAAAAGACATTGGCGATGTACTATCGTATAAAACTTGAATTCCAATGCCATTATTAATTATTTTTGAGTTAATGCCATGTGAGAAAAGTGATATTGTATTTAAAAAAGTCAATAAAATTAATAGAAAAATAATCTTCAAATACATTAATACTTTATTTGAAAGTTTAAAATATATTAACATTCTGCTCTCCGTAACACGACTATGTATAATCGTAACACGAAGGATATAATAATGCAATAAAATTAAAAAATAAAATTACTTGATATATTATTTTTATTTCTTTATAATTAATTTTTAACATTAAGAAAAGGAGATTTAGAATGAATAAAAAAAAAGTTGAAGATTATATGACAAGGTCGGTAATAACTTTTAGACCTGAAGCATCAATTTTTGAGGCAGCCGAGACGTTTATTAAAAATAAGATTTCTGGTGCTCCTGTAACAGATAAGGATAATAAACTTGTTGGAATTCTTTCGGAATGGGATTGTCTAAGTGTAATTCTAAAGGGAGAATTTGAAGAGTATCCTTCAGGAAACGTTTCAGAGTATATGTCAAAAGATGTTATTACTGTATCAGCAGATACAGGTGTTTTTGAAGTTACTCAGTTATTTATTGATAAAAGATATCATAGGATTCCTGTAGTAGAGAATAATAAATTAGTTGGTATCATTAGCAGAAGAGATTTATTATCTGCAATAACAGACTAATTTTTTATTGACTACAAAAACAAAAAATATTAAAATTGTATATTAATTAAGGAGATTATCTTATGAAGTTAAATTTATTAAAAATTATATTATTAGTTTTAATTCTATTAGGGACTGTAACAATTAATCAGGCTGATGAAGGTATGTTGCCTCTCAGTGAAATTCACAAGCTGGACCTTAAAGCGTTAGGGTTTTCCTTGGATTCTAAAGCTTTATATAATCCAAATGGTGTAAGTCTAATTGATGGTATTATCAATCTGAGTGGATGTACCGCTTCATTTGTGTCTCCAGATGGTTTGATACTTACTAATTATCATTGCGCATTTCCTGCTATTCAGCGTGTAACAACCAAAGAACAGGATTTTATGAAGAATGGTTTTACTGCACTTGATAAATCAAAGGAATTAGTTGCAAAAGGATATACTGTCAGGATGATAGACTTTTATAAAGATGTATCTAAAGAAGTATTAAGTAGTGTAAAAAAAAGAATGAACTATGAACAGAGAACAAAGGCAATTGAAAAAAAAATAAAGAAAATTGTCGTTAAAATTGAAAAAAAATATCCTGGAAAAAGGGCTGAAGTAGCTGAGATGTTTATTGGTAAAACTTATGTTTTATTTGTATATGTTTATATTAAGGATGTAAGATTAGTTTATTCACCTCCAAGAAGTATTGGGGAATATGGAGGTGAAGAGGATAATTGGATGTGGCCGAGGCATACAGGAGATTTTACATTTATGAGGGCCTATGTAGCTCCGGACGGTTCCTCTGCTGAATATTCAAAAAAAAATATACCATTTCGTCCAAAAAAATATTTACAGGTTGCAGCAGATGGAGTTAAGGAAGAGGACTTCGTCTTTGTCCTTGGATATCCGGGAAGAACTTTCCGTCATAGAACATCGCATTTTTTCAATTATGAAGAGAAAATTAAAAAACCCTATATTGTTGATCTATATGGCAGTATGATTGAAATATATGAAAAGATAAGTAAAAAAGACCGTACTACAGAAATAAAATTATCATCGGCTTTAAAAAGGCTCTGGAATGTAATGAAAAAGTATAAGGGGCAATTAAAGGCCTTTAATAATCTTAAACTAACTGATAAAAAAAGAGCAGATGAGAAAGCATTGCAGACATTTATTGATGGAGATAAAAAACTTAAAAAGAAATATGGAAATATTCTTGGAAATATTGGAAATCTTTATGAAGAAAAAACAAAAGATGCCCCATACGATTTTTTCTTATCTTATTTTACTCGAAGCAGTGTCTTATTAAGTAATGCATATAGAGTTTATGATGCCTCCATTGAAAGGAAAAAAAAGGATACAGAAAGATCATCGGCATATATGGATAGGAACTTTTCAAGGACAAAGCGATATATGATGATGGGTTTGAGAAATTTCACTCCTGAAGCAGATAAAATCACTTTTAAAAAAATGTTAATAAATGCAGTAAAACTTAAAGGGAAATATTCTATTCTTCCAATTCAAAAAATTATTAATAAAAAGGGCGTTGATACGGAAAAGGCTATAGATGAATTTATAAAAACAGTTTACAGTCAATCCAAGTTTCATGAAAAAGAATATTTGACCAATATGTTATTTAAGTCAACAAAAGAGCTTAATAAAATAAATACTCCTCTTTTAAACCTAGTTAAAGAACTTTATCCAATTTATAAGAAACAAAAAGCTAAATATAAGCAACAAAAAGGAAAATTAGATAAATTACTTGCTAATTTGATAGAGGTTAAGCAAAAGTTTAAGGGTACTAGTTTTATCCCTGATGCAAATAGTACCTTAAGGCTTACATACGGTCATATAAGGGGCTATTCTCCTGCTGATGCAGTAGTCTATACACCTTTTACAACATTGACAGGTTTAATTGAAAAAAACACTTCATCACGTCCATTTATTGCCGGTGAAAAGCTAATTGATCTGTATCAAAAAAAAGATTTTGGTAGATTTACATTACCATCCAAAAATGATGTTCCTGTAAATATTCTATACAGTACAGATACAACAGGTGGTAATTCAGGTAGCCCGGTATTAAATGCTAAAGGTGAATTAATAGGATTAAATTTTGACAGGGTATTTGAAGCAACAATCAACGATTATGGATGGGCAGAATCATATAGTAGAAGTATTGGGGTTGATATCAGATATATTCTCTGGTTTCTCGAAAAATACGGTAAAGCAGGACATTTATTAAAGGAGATGAATTTATAATAAGGAACAGAATTAAAGAATTATTATAATGAAAAATAAAGAAAGCATAATAAAAAATTTGTCAAAGCACCTTTTTTGGGATGTTGAATTGAATGATTTAAGCTTGAATAATAATCCAAAGCTCATTATTCAAAGAGTTTTGGATTATGGTCTAATTAATGACTGGAAGATAATATATGATTATTATGGGATTGATAAAATTGCTAAAACAGCAATAACAATAAAGGATCTTGATAAAAAATCAATTTCCTTCGTTTCATTATTATCAAATATACCAAAGGAAAAATTCTTATGTTATACTACGAAACAATTAACGCCAAAACACTGGGACTTTTAAAAAAGTTACAGGAAATCCCTGACTTTTCCAATTTATATTTGGTTGGAGGTACTGCATTAGCTTTACAAATTGGTCATAGAAAATCAATTGATATAGACCTTTTTGGAGAACTTAAAATTGATAATCTTACTCTTCATAAAAAATTAGACAAAATTGGAAAAATAACTGTTTTAAAGAAATCTCAGAGCATAAATATTTTTTTAATAGATGGTATCAAAGTGGATATAGTCAATTATCATTATAAATGGCTCAAAGATCCAATTAATATAGATGATTTACTTATTGCTGACAAAAAAGATATCGCTGCAATGAAATTGTCTGCGATTACAGGAAGAGGAACAAAAAAAGATTTCATTGATTTGTATTTTCT
This sequence comes from Candidatus Aminicenantota bacterium, assembly GCA_029939015.1. Classification (GTDB taxonomy): domain Bacteria; phylum Acidobacteriota; class Aminicenantia; order UBA2199; family UBA2199; genus JAOZTV01. The sequence continues at coordinate 2,628 of JAOZTV010000074.1, read as the reverse complement.
ATTAAAAGACTATAGTTTAAGCAAAATGATTGGTTTTTATAAACAAAAATATCATGATGGCTCTGAATTTCTTGTTTTAAAAAGTTTGTCATACTTTATTGATGCTGAAGAAGATGTAACAATAAAAATGTTCAAACAGGCTAATTGGGAAGATGTAAAATTATTTATAATAGATAAATTAAATGAGTATCTGATTTAATTAAGTTGTATCACTATATTCCTTTAATATACTGATTGTTAATTGTTGGCTTAATTATTTGTTTAATTTTGTTTGCAGAGTCAGGCTCATTATTCAATAGATTTTCAAATAATTTTATTGTTTTTAATTTATTGTGGCCAATTTTTGTTTCAGTTTTAATATCTCGTAAATCTATAAAAAAACCGGAAAATTTGTCTTGAATATCTGTGACTATTTCAGTATTAAGAAAATTAATATTATTATAAATACGATGGTAATTTTCTTTTCTCTTTTGAATTAAGAATGATTTATTCTTTAAATTGGTTATTGATGAAGTCTTATCACATTCAAAGATACATTCTTTGTCAATACGACTTTTATCACATCCAATAACCTGATGATGTAAACATTGTCTGCTGGTCATTAATAAAATCGGATGATAAATACTATAATATAGTTTGAAATTTTCTGGACGATTTATTCTTTTGATTTGCTCTTTATTAATTTCATTTGAAATAAATGCTCCGTTACAATTAAAATTATCTTTAATATTTAATAGTCCAAAAGAATTAATAATATTTAGATAGGGACCCGCTATCCATGGTATTTTGTTTTTATATGCTTCATAGGCAATTCCAGTATTATTTGTTATGATGATTTTTGGTTGTATTCTTAAAAGTAATTCTACAGCAGCCTTATAATTATCTCCAATTAGAATTGACGGAAACCAAGGAGATATATTTTTGTTTTTTATAAATATATCCATAAGGTTTTCTTTGTCAGGATAATTGGGTATTTGGTAGAATATGTCAGTATTAGTCTTATTATAAATATTCAAATCTTTTATTGAATCTATTAATATTGAAAGTTCAGGATTAGTTTTTAATAAGGGTTTCTTAATAAAAATGGGTACTTCAATAGGAAGAGTAGATTTTGATCGATTTAATATTAGAGGTATTTTCTCAATATTTAATTGATCTATTTTGACTTTTATGTCTTTAATATGAGCATCTTTTTGCTTGTACAAATCCATTATGTCACTATTTGTTTTGGAAAGATATTTTATAGAATTGTCTCTTGGATTATCAATAAACATATCTTTATTAATATCACCTTTTAAATAAGAATCTGAAAAATCTCTATTAAATACTTTATACAGTTCGGAATTATCATTACTAATCTTATTTTTTTTTAAATTATTAAGATGTTTTTTCCAATGATTGACTATTGTATATACATAATGAAATTTTTTTACTCTTCCTTCAATTTTTAAAGAATCAACACCTGCATTAAATAAGTCTTGTAAATTAAAATAAGCGGAGTTATCTTTTAGGTTAAGAGGATAATTTTTGTTCATAGAAGTTGTCAAATATCTATCTCTGCAAGGCTGACTGCATCTACCACGATTTCCGGATTTTCCACTATGAACTGAACTCATATAACATATACCTGAAAAGGAGATGCAGTATGAACCATGGACAAAAACTTCTGTTGCTATATCCCTTTTATGAGCAATTTTAGTTAGATGTTTTATTTCCTTAATATTTAATTCTCTTGATAGATTAATTCTTGAAACATTTAATTTGTTTAAAAAATTAATTTGCCCCTCGTTATGTGTATTAAATTGAGTAGATACATGTATCTTAAATTTAGGGAAATATTTTTTTAGAATATAAAATAGTCCAATGTCCTGAACAATTATCCCATCCAAATTAATATTTGTTAACTTATTAAGTAATTTAAAAAGTTCAGGAATTTCATTTTCAATTATTATTATATTTAGCGTAAGATATATTTTACAATCATTATTATGTGCAAGTTGTATAATCCCATTCAAATCATCTAAAACAATATTTACAGCCCGGTTCCTTGCATTAAATTTTATTAAACCACAATAAACAGCATCTGCACCTGCAATAATTGCAGCTTTAATTGAATCAATATCTCCACCAGGGGCTAATAATTCAAGATTAACCATTAAGAATCATTCATTATAACCAACCCATAAATCTGGGTCCCAGCCATGACCTATAAATATGTTTTTTCCATTACTTATTTTTCTGACATTTATTCTCTGATTATTCTTGCTTCCAAACATATGAACTGCAAAATTTTTATGATTTGACCAGTTTAGTCTATATATTTCTTCATTCTCTGGTGCTAAAAAATCAAATAGAAGCTTTCCAGTTAATCCATCGTGAATTTTATATTTATTATGTGGTGAGGGCAGCCATCCAACATTATTATCAGGTGAAGCACAAGGTCTGCAGGATTGCCCTGTTGAAATTTTTATTCCTTTATTTTTACTGAATGCTTTTGTAACAAAAATATCAGCACCATTATCATATACGACGAACTTTCCATTTCCTGTTACTTCACACCAATTATCAACATCTTTACCAGAATAAATAATTCTTGTGTTTTTATTGTTTTTGATTTGAACCATTATT
>JAOZTV010000349.1 GCA_029939015.1 Candidatus Aminicenantota bacterium | reverse complement strand
TTACCATATTTGCACTTACACTCTTTGCTGACAAGGCTGATGATTATTTGAAAAATATTGACAAGATGATCGATCCTGGCAAAGATATGACAGCTATTGCTAATATGGTATTAATTAGTAAAAATGGTAAAGAAGAAGAGAGAAAAATGAAAACTTACAGAAAAGGTGAAAAGAAAATATTTTTCTTTTTAAAACCTGCTGGAGTAAAAGGAGTTACTTTTTTGACTCTTTCCGATGACCAGATGTATATTTATATGCCTGCATTTAAGAAAATAAGAAGAATTGCCTCTTCAGCAAAGAATGAAAATTTCATGGGTACAGATATGTCTTATGAAGACCTTGCTGAAACAAGTTATAGCAAAAAATACACTCCAAAATTAGTTTCAGAAACGGGAGATGAAGCAGTACTAGAGCTTATTGCAAAAAAAGGTAGTGATGCAGCATATTCAAAGTTGATCATTACTACACAAAAAAAGACATGGCTTCGTAAGTCAATGGAGCTTTATAATAAATCAGGAAAGCTTATTAAGAAGATGAATATAAAACAGTCATCAATTATCAGCGGATATCCAACTCCAACTGTAATTGTGATGAAAGATATGTCTTCCGGACATTCAACAAAAATGATTATGGATGACGTGAAGTATGATTCGGGTTTGAAAGATTCACTTTTTTCAAAGAGAAAAATCAAAAGAATTAAATAATAAAGACTGATGAATAAAAAATATTTATTAATAGTACTGATATTATTATCATTTCTTACTATTCAGTATGCTGAAGAATCAGACATTGAAATAGGTGGTTTTCTTAAACTTGACTATAGGTTTATGATTGATACGGCTAAAAAAGATATTCCCTTTTATGATGTGTTTTCAAACTTTCACCTAAAGATGCATAAGGATATTTCCGAAAACATTGCAATAGAGGCAAGTGGTGATTTTAGAATTTATGGAGGAACAGGAATTTTAAATACTTCGGATATGTCTGATCCGGGAAAACAATATCTGATAGATCCGATGTTGTGGGAAGTGTATGTGGATATATATGATTTAGGATTTGAGGGAATGGATCTAAGGTTGGGAAAACAAAGACTTGCCTGGGGTAAGGCAGATAAATTAAATCCTACAGCAAACTTAAATCCTGATGATTTTTCAGATATTTTCAATTTTGGAGAACAGATTCCTTCATTTGCTGCAAAACTTGAATATGAGGCAAATGATAAATTTGCCTTTGAATTAATATGGCTTCCTTTAATGAAACATGCCTTAATGCCAAGGGACGATTCCATTCAATTGGATACAGAGGTAAATCAGGTAATGGCTCCATTTCAGGGACAATTAGCTTTACTCCCACCAGGAATGACTATGACAGCTCCAAATGTGATAATCACTCCCACAGCTTATGATTTGAAGCATTCTATGCAGGCTATAAAGATTAAAGGAACCTTGTCTAAGATTGATTATTCAATAAGTTATCTGCATGGTTTTGATGACATACCAGTATTAAATAAAATAGATATTTTGCCAAATGCTTCTATGACAAGTATAGATACTGAAATCAATATGGGGTTTTATGAATATCATGTTGCCGGAATGGATTTGGCAGGTGAGTTATCCGGAATAGGCTGGTGGGCAGAAGGTGCCATGTTCTTTCCTGTTAATGAAATAAATGCAGTAGTAAGTCTTCCTGATCTTTCAACCGGTCAAATGTTTTCGCAGGAAATTGAGGTTTTTGGTAAAACGCCATATTTCAAATCAACTTTGGGCTTGGATTATACATTCGCATGGAGTATGTATGTGAATTTTCAATATGTTCACGGAATGCCAATGGAAAGAGGAAGAAAAGAAAATATTAACGATTATATTATAGGTCGTGTTGAACAAAAATTTCTTCATGATAAATTTAAAATAATTCTAAATGGAGCCTTAGGGATAATAGATGCAAAGGATTTTAAAAACAATTATGGATATCTTATCAACCCGGAATTAAAATGGCTGCCTTATAGCAGTATTGAGTTTACACTTGGTGCATATATAATTAGCGGTGAAGGACAAAATTTTCTTACTGCTTTAAAATCCCATGATATGATTTATATGCAGGCAAGAGTAGATTTTTAGAAAGATTTAAGGAGAATAAAATGGATATATTTGAAAAATGTAAAAATTTTACCAAGGCGAATGATATTAAAGCAGCAGGATTATATTCTTATTTTAAGGAAATAGAAGAGAATAATGGCCCTATTGTAAAGATAGATGGTCGTGATATATTGATGGCAGGTAGTAATAATTATCTTGGTCTATCTGTTCATCCGGAAGTAATTCAGGCATCTAAGGATGCAATAGATAAATATGGAACATCCTGTTCAGGTTCAAGATATTTGAATGGAACATTAAAGCTTCATACAGAGTTGGAAAGAGATATTGCAGAGTATGTTAAAATGGAAGATGCTCTTCTCTTTACAACCGGATTTTTAGTAAATCAGGGAGTTATACCTACTCTAGCACATCGAGACGAGTATATTATAACCGATAAGGACAACCATGCAAGTATTGTTGCCGGAACTCTTATTGGAAAGGCAATGGGAACTAAAAACATTAGGTATATTAATAATGATATGGAAAGTCTTGAAAAACAGCTTAAAAAACTTCCTCTTGATGCCCCAAAACTCATTATAACTGATGGTGTTTTCAGTATGTCAGGGTTTGTAGTAGATCTTCCAAAAATTGTGCAATTAGCCAAAAAATATAATGCTAGATTGATGTTGGATGAAGCTCACTCTGTTGGTGTCTTAGGAGAGAATGGTCTGGGAACTGCCAGTCATTTTGGTTTAGAGAATGGAAAGGATGTTGATTTGGTAATGGGAACTTTTAGTAAATCCCTTGCATCTCTGGGTGGTTTTATTGCTGGAAATCATACAGTTATAGATTATATAAAACATAATTCTCAGGCTCTTATTTTTAGTGCCAGTATGCCTCCTGCCAATGTTGCAGCTGTAATTGCTGCTCTAAAAATTATAAAACGTGAACCGGAAAGAATACATAGAATTCGTGAAATTGGTAATTATATGAGAAAGAGATTAAAAGCAGAGGGATTCAAATTACTTGAAAGTTGTACTCCAATTGTTCCTATACTTATCGGAGATGACCTTAAAACTTTTAGATTTTGTATTAGGATGCTTGAAGAAGGTGTTTTTGCCAATGCAGTTGTGTCACCTGGAGTACCTCCGGGACAACAATTAGTTAGAACAAGTTATAT
>JAOZTV010000348.1 GCA_029939015.1 Candidatus Aminicenantota bacterium | reverse complement strand
AACTTTATGTCAGGATAAAGTATTTTTAATTCATCATAAACTTCTCTTTTTGACCCATTATCAAAACAAAAAATATTTTTACAATCATATCCTGATAAGATTATAGAATCAATGCATTCTTTAGTTTGTCTGATTTTATTATAGGAAAGAACAATAATTGCGGTATTAGAATATTTCATTACTATTGATATCATAATAATAAGATGATTGCAAAACAAATTTTTTCTTAAAAATATGAACTTTTTTGAAAATATATCGTACTAATAATTTTATCTGGAGGAAGATATGAAGAAACTTATAATAATTGTTTTAATATTTGCTACATTTACCCTATTTGCAGGTATTGAAAAAAACATAGAAAAATTAACATTACAGGATGCAATTGCCAAAACACTCAAAAATAATTTGGATTTAAAGATCGAAGTTATAAATTCACAAAGTTCAGAACAATCATTATTTGAAAGGGAAAGCATTTTTATTCCTAATTTAAATATGGATTTTTCTAACAGTGAAACAAATAGACCATCAACAGGTTCGTTAGATGGAGCAGATGTAAGTAAAAACGAATCACTATCACTATTAATTGGACTTGAGAAAAAATTCTCACTTGGTGGAACTATAAAACTTGAATTAAATAATTTCAGATCAAAGTCAAACAGTTCTTTTAATTCAATTAACCCATCATTAAATTCAACTCTTACATTAAGCCTGTCACAACCATTATTGAAAGGATTTGGAACTTTTGCTACAAAAAAGGATATTTATGTTGCTATAAATAATCTAAAAAAATCAAAAATTCAATTAAAAAGTAGGATTATTGACCTAATCTATGACACAGAAAAAGCATATTGGAACCTCGTTTATGCATATCAAAATCTTGAAGCAAAACAAAAATCGTTAGAACAATCAAAAAAATTCCTAAAACAAAATACAAGAAAAGTTGAAATAGGAACGTCTGCACCAATAGATATTCTCACTGCAAAGGCAGAAGTTGCAACAAAAGAGAGCGAAATTATTTCAGCTGAACAACAAATCCAAACTCAGGAAGAAATATTAAAAGTAATCATTAATACAAAAAATAAAGAGGTTAAAATAACTCCTTTAGATAAACCAGACATAAAATCTTTTGCTGTTAATTTTAATGATTATTTATTGATAGCATTAAATAATAGGCCTGATATTGAAATGGCTAAACTTGACCTTAAAAACTTCAAAATCAATGTTAAGTATATGAAAAACCAACTTCTCCCAAATCTTTCACTCCAAGCCTCTTATTATACAAAAGGATTAGGTGGAACTGAGTTAATATTTGCACCTGGAGGTTCAATTTTTGGACCAAGAGAAGTAATTGGTACAATTGAAAAATCTATCTGGGATTCAATTCAAGAAACAGTTGAAAACAAGTATCAAAACTATTCTATTTCATTAAATCTAAAAATACCACTAAGTTTAAAGAAAGAAAAAGCTCAGTTAGCAAGAGCAAGACTAGATTTCAAAAAGTCTTTTTTAACATTAAAAAAACTTGAAAATAATACTTATTCTCTTGTTAAAAATGGAATAAAAAGTATTCAGACAAATAAAAAACTTTATGATAAAAATGAGATAGCTTTAAAATTGCAGGAACAAAAATTAAGAGCGGAAAAAATGAAGTTATCAGTTGGACTTTCTACAAACTATCAAGTTCTTGTCTTTCAAAGAGATTATGCAAATAGTGAAGCAAGTAAACTTCAATCTGCAATTAGTTATGAATTATCAATTGCAGAAATAAATAAAATTATGGGAAAAACATTAAAAATATACAATATTAAGTTTAAGAATTTTAAATTTAATAAATAAAAAATAATATATAATAAACCCGTTTTCTTTTGACATTTTCTTTCTTATAATTTATTATTTAATATAATCTAATTATTTAGGTTTAAAACAAATTTTATTATAAAAAGGGAGGAAATAATGGCAATAATTTTAGATGGTTCAGGACTAACAATTGAAAAAGTTGTAAAGATATCTCGTTTTAATGAAAAGGTTGAATTAAGTTCAGATGCATTAAAGAGAATTGAGGTATGTAGAGCAATGCTCGAAAAAAAACTTAATGCAAGGGAAATTATGTACGGCGTTAATACCGGTATTGGAGAATTTTCAGAGGTAGTACTCGATGATAACCAAATTGAAGATTTTCAAAAATATCTTGTATATAATCATGCGGCTGGAATAGGTGATCCTGCACCGATTGAATATGTTAGAGGTGCAATGGCAGGTAGAATAAATGTTCATGCACATGGAAACTCAGGTTGCAGACCAATTATTACCCAGACTCTTGTAGAAATGCTTAATAAGGGAGTTACTCCTTTTGTATGTCAAAAAGGTTCGGTTGGCGCATCAGGAGATTTAGCACCAATGTCTCAAGTTGCATTATTATTAATGGGAGAGGGAAAGGCTTATTATAAAGGCGAACTACTGGAAGGTAAGGACGCAATGGATAAAGCAGGTATTCCAATACCTGGATTAAAGGCAAGAGATGGTCTTGCTACAATAAACGGTTCAAATGTTTTAACCGCAATGTCTGCAATCTTCCTTTATGATGCATTTAACTGGATGAAACAGGCAAGTATTGCAGCAGCAATGTCATTGGAGGCGTTAAAGGCAAATATGAAGCCATATACACCGCTTTTACATGAAGTAAGAGGTTTTAAAGGTTCTATTCGTACTGCAAAGGCTATACTTAAGATGGTTGAAAATGGAGATCTTGTTGAAGGTAAAATAAAATGTAAGGTTCAGGATGCCTACTCTATGAGGTCAACTCCTCAGGTTATAGGTGCTGCAATTGATGCATTGGAATATGGTAGATCACAGGTTGAGATAGAATTGAATGGTGTTGGTGATAATCCAATATTCTTCCCCGATAAAGGCTTACAGATTTCAGGTGCAAACTTTCAGGGTTCTCCTGTTTCTTTACCAATGGATATGGCTGGAGCAGCAGTAACAATGGTTAGCGTAATGTCAGAGCGAAGAATGAATAGATTGAACCATCCAGCCTTAAATGTTGGGTTACCTGCCTTTCTAACAAAGGGTGCAGGGATGTTCTCAGGGCTTATGTTGAGCCAATATACAGCGGATATGCAGATAGTAGAACAACGCATACTGTCAATGCCTGCTTCTATTCAGTCAATCCCGGCAGCAGCAGATCAGGAAGATTTTGTTTCAATGGGAATGAATACTGCAATTAAGAATTTTCAGATTCTTGATAATGCCTACGGTATCTTAG
>JAOZTV010000347.1 GCA_029939015.1 Candidatus Aminicenantota bacterium | reverse complement strand
GGTCTTACTCCTGAATATTTATAGTCTTTACGCTGTACCTTATCAGTCTCAACAGAATCTTCTTCTTTAGCCTTGTCATAAAAGAATTTAATTATTTTTGTACCATGGTGTTGTAAAATAGCATCTGTTATTTCTTCGGGTAATTTTAATTTTTTTGCTCTTTCCATTCCTTCTGCTAAATGGTTTTTTATCATTTTAGCACTTTCTTTGGGTGAAATTTTTAAATGTGGGTTTGGATAGATTGAATGATTTTCAGTGAAAAAATTTGGGTTTTCAATTTTGCCTATGTCGTGATATAGACCCATTGATGTCAACATCATCCTTGGTATTCCAAGATCTGTTGCTGCTTCTTCAGCTAATGAAGCAACCATTTGTGAATGATGATAAGTACCAGGTGCTTTTTCCATCATTTCTCGAAAAACAGGTAAATTCAGATTATTAAGCTCATTTAGTTTTAAGTCTGTAATCAGATTAAAAAGACTTTCCCAAATTGGAATTAAAAATGTTGCAAATAAAGATGACATAGTTGCCGAAAAAATACCAAGAACTATATTTATTAATAATATTGAAATATTAATTTCAGGGTTATTTATATTAAAAAGTGATATAAGTATGAGATTTGAAGGTAGAAGCCATAATAAACCAGCCTTGAATACTGGTGATCTTTTTAATCTTTGATAATACTCAATACCAAAACTTACTGCAAGGTTTCCAATTAAAACGTAGAATGCAATATGTAAATCCCAATTGCATAACATTGCACTGATAAAAGCATTTAGAAATGAAAAAATAACAGAACTGTGTAGATTAAATGTAAAGGCTATAACCAGAGTTGAGAATCCAAATGGTATGGCATAGAATATTGAATTTATATCATATTCAAGTTTTATAGATATGCTGTTTAGAATAATTGGTATAAGAAAAATTGATAATCTGGATATTAATGCACTTAATGAAAGAGTTGCTAGGGTAACTAAAAAGAGTTTTTTACTATTTAGCTGGGTTTTTTCAAAGGATTTATAAAATTGATTTATTAATAAAAATAGAGCAAAAAGGATAATAAATATTAAATAAAAATCAGAAACGCTGTTTTTATCTATATCATTTAAAGTTTTTATTTGATTTAAAATATAAATATCTCTATCTGTAACAATATCATTTTGAGATAAAAAAACACTGTCTTTTTTAAATTTTACAAAAACAGGATTGATTTTTGTAACGAGCTTATTTTTATCATTAATGGATTCTTGCTCTGAATATGACACGTTAATCTCAATAAATTCCAATATGATTTCAGCAATGATTGTAGAGTTTTTCGTAGGAAGTTCCTGGTTATTGAAAAAATTTATAAGCTCAGACTTTATATCCTTCATATCATAAAAACTATTTATTTCCCTTAATTCGGTCTTAAAATTTGCAGAAAGTATTTTTACTTTCCCATCCTTATTCTCCCTTAAACCACTTTTGGAATATAGGATACCTTTTTCTTCAAATCTACCAATCATATCTATCATATCTGTTATACTGATTTTTGTGAAAAACTTTGAATTTATGATTTTTGACATTTTTAAAACAGATAGATTAAGCCCAAATTTTTGCTTAATGATTTTTTGGACTGTAAATGCATGGTTTTTGCTTTTGTAAATAGTTCTTCTTTCTTTTCTTAATAGACTAAATATATCATTTATCAGTTTTTTTGTTTTACCTTCATTACTTTTTTTTATATAAACAGGTGTTAAATTTTTGATTTTTTCAAGTCTTATCTCCTCTGTTTTTTTCTTATCTTCGACATTCACATTTTTTTGAAATAAGATATCTTCCGTAACAGGTTTTCCTGTTTTTATGTCAAAAGATGATAAAATGTCTTTTTGAGGTATATATAAAAGATATGAAATTATCAGAGTAAATATAAAAATTGAAAAAATTCTATAAAATGAATAAATATTTTCTTCATTTTCATAAGACAGGTTTTTCATCTTAATGAATTTTAATCTAAATTTCATTTACGTTTATCCTTTTTTTTATTAATAGAATCATAGGCTTCAATTATTCTTTTAACCAATGCATGGCGAATAACATCGTCCTTTGTCAGTCGAATTATCTTTATTCCTTTGATCTTGTCAAGGATTTTTACTGCTGTGAATATTCCTGATTTTTTGGGGTCTGGTAAATCGATTTGAGATTCATCGGCTGTTATTATAACTTTTGAGTACTGTCCAATTCTTGTCAGGAACATCTTCATCTGTGAATTTAAAGTATTTTGTCCTTCATCAAGAATAATAAATGCATTATCAATAGTCCTACCCCTCATATATGCAAGGGGGGCCAGTTCAATAACTCCTTTCTCAATCATATCGGCGGTTTTTTCCATACCAATGAGAAAAAACAAGGAATCATAAATAGGTCTGAAATAAGGGTTTACCTTTTGCTGAATATCACCTGGTAAAAAACCAAGACTTTCTCCTGCTTCAACTACTGGTCTTGTTAATACAATCCGGTCAACTTTTTTATTAAATAATAATTCGAGACCCATTGCAATTGCAAGAAATGTCTTACCCGTTCCTGCAGGACCTAAACAGAAAACAAGATCATTCTTTTCTAAAGCTTTTATATATTTTTTTTGATTAACAGACTTTGGGAAAACCGTTTTATTCTGAACTTTAATAAAAGCTTTTTTTATTATATCTCTCGATATATCGCCAGTTAAACCATTCTCGGCAAGTTTTTGTGCAATAAGATAGTCGTTATCATCTAAAATACCGCGGGTTTTTTCAATATTTGATATTTCTTTGATAAATTTTAATAGAGATTTACTTCCGGCACTCTTTTCATCAATCATGAATTTATCGCCTCTAATTGAAAATATTACCTTAAATGAAGCCTCAATAATAGCTGAGTTCTTTTGTAAATATTTTAAAAAACTCCTGGATATGTCTCTTTGGTAGTCAATATCATTCATAAGAATTGGATTATACCTAAGTTGGGTGCTTTTTGCAAATTAGGTAGTAATTGCTTTTTGCCTTAATGCTTCAAATAGAACGATAGATGTTGCAACTGAGACATTTAATGACTCAATATTACCTGAGTGGGGGATTGATAAGAGATAATCAGAATTTTTTATTAATAAATCCGATACACCATTATGCTCGTTGCCAATAATTATTGCCGTCTTATAATTAAAATCGTAATCATAATAGTTTGTATCACCTTCCATGACTGTACTTACAATCCAATAATCATTTTTTTTTAATTTTTCAATTGCTGAACTCAAATTTACAACCT
>JAOZTV010000346.1 GCA_029939015.1 Candidatus Aminicenantota bacterium | reverse complement strand
ATTTCCAGAATTCAAGTCATCATTCAAAGAATTTAAACAGAAATCACCCCTACCGGCTTCAATTGAAGTGATTTTCAAAGAACGTAATAAACTTGATAAAAAAATTGAAACCTTAATTGATGAAACAGGTGAGATGGATATAATTGAAAGTAAGCAGGTTAATCTGGATTGGGCAAAAAAAGTTTTAAATATTAAAACTATTATTTCTTTAGTGGGTTATTTTTTCAGTTCAATATTAATTTTTGTATCATTTTTTATAATTTATAATATTATCAGATTAAATATTCTATACAGGAAAGACGAAATTAATATATATAGGCTGGTTGGAGCTACTGATACTTATATAAAAACACCATTTATAATTGAAGGTGGTTTATTGGGTTTTTTTGGAAGTTTATTAGCCAGTTTTCTACTATTCATATTACTTAAAGTCTTTGCATATTTTACTGCATCTATTGAAGAAATATTCAAAGGTATATTGAATTTTAACCAAATACCATTAAATATTTTCCTTATAATTATCATCCTAGGAACAGCAATTGGAATAATATCTTCATACCTATCCCTTAGAAGTTTTGTAAAACCAGATTAAATAATTAATGCATATAAAGCATAAAAGGCTGATGCATCAACAAGATCTTGAACCTTTACTTTTTCATTTGGAGCATGAGCTAAGGCTTCATTTCCTGGTCCAAATCCAATTGTAGGTATATTATAAATCCCATTTATTGTTACACCATTAGTTGAAAATGTCCATTTATCAATAATTGCATCCTTATCAAATAAAGCTTTAAAAGTTTCTGCACCTCTTTGAACTGCAATATGATCCTCAGGCAATTTCCAAGTTGGATAATATTTTTTCATACCATATTCAAGACCTGTATATGCTTTTTCTTTATAATCAAGCACTGAAACAATACCATTATAATCCTTTACAATTTCTTCAATTTCTTTTACAGCAGACTCTTCAGTTTCACCCCATGTTAACCTTCTGTCAAGATGTATTTTTGCATAATCTGAAACAGCACAAAGAGATGGACTATCAGAAACAAACTCTGAAATTGTTACAGAACCTTTACCAAGAAATTCATCCATTTTTAAATTATCATTTAATTTCTCAACATTAAGACAGGCATTTGAAGCCATATAGATTGCATTTTCCCCTCTTTCAGGTGCAGAACCATGAGAAGATATTCCACGAAATTCAACATTTATCTCCATTCTTCCACGATGTCCACGATAAACATTCAGGGCTGTTGGTTCAGTACTTATCACAAAGTCTGGTCTTAGTCCGCCCTCTTCAATTATATATTTCCAACATAAACCATCACAATCTTCTTCCATAACACTTCCAACAAAATAAATTGTAATATCATTATCTATTCCTATTTCTTTGAGTATTCTTCCAGTTGTAACAAATGAAGCCGCTCCTCCTTTCTGATCAACAGTACCTCTTCCTAATACATAACCATCAATAATATCGCCTGATAAGGGATCAAAATCCCAGTTTTTAAGATTCCCCATGTCCACAGTATCCATGTGCGCATCAATTGCCAATATTTTCTTCCCATTCCCAATTCTGCCAATTACATTACCTAGACCATCAATTTTAACTTCATCAAAGCCTGCTTCTTCCATCTGTCTCTTCAATTCAAGCATAACATGTTTTTCGCCACCGCTAAGTGATTTAATCTTTATAAGTTTTGACAAATTTTCAGCAGTATAATCTCTATATTTTTCAGCTAATTCTAATATTTTTTTTGCATTTCCCATTATAAACTCCTTAAAACTCCAGTTTCTTTATTGAATTCATCAATTAATTCATCCCATTTATTAACCTGATTAAAGACATTCTCCCAAATATTTCTATCATTCCATAAGGTATTAAGATCTTCAATATCTTTTTGTTGCTGTTCAACCCAAGTAAAATATTTTAAATTATGAATCGCTTTTTTTTCAGTATAAGATAACTCCTTAAAATTATCATCCTTGGTACCGAGAATGCATCTTTCATAATCTTTTGCAGCCTGAATAGAATTATAATTTCCCCTCTCAATACTTAGTTCTTTTACTCTTGACTCATACATTTCAGCAGAATCAGTTGCTAAAGAAAATATAATATCATCACCAGTCATTTCAAAATATTTTGCAGTCTTAATTGCAGACAACATATTTGAAATAGAGGATATTCCGAGTAATTCCAGTGTTTCAACTATATCAGGAGAAATTCCTTCATTTATTAATAATGCCTTTCCTTCTTTTTCATTAAAAAGTCTTAAAATACGCATACAATCTTCATCATCAATAGCAGTAATTACATCGGTGTTTTTAACATTATGTACCCATGGAACATGCTTGTCCCCTATTCCTTCTATACGATGTGCCCCAAATCCATTATTTAATAAAGTCGGGCACTGTAATGCCTCAGAAGCAACTACTTTTATATTAGGATGTTTGGTTCTTAAATAATCCCCAGCAGCTATAGTTCCTGCAGAACCAGTTGCAGAGATATAAGCAGCTAAAATATCATCTTTATTCTTAATTTTATTAAATACCTCTTCAATTGCAGAACCTGTTATATTATAATGCCAGGCAGGATTTCCAAATTCATCAAACTGGTTAAATATTGCAACATCCTCTCTAGTCTCCTTTAATTCCCAACATTTATCATAAATTTCCTTTACATTTGATTCAGATCCTGGAGTTGCAATCACATCTGAACCAATATCTTCAAGCCATGTAAACCTTTCCCTGCTCATTTCTTCGGGAAGAATTGCAATAGATTCACAACCCATTAAATAAGAATCAAAGGCACCGCCTCTACAATAATTTCCTGTAGAAGGCCAAACTGCTTTATGATAGGAAGGATCAAAACTTCCTGTAATTATTTGTGGTGCCAAACAACCATAGGCGGCTCCAACCTTATGTGAACCAGTTGGAAAGTATTTACCAATAAGCAGGATTATTCTTGCGTTAACACCTGTTAATTTTGATGGCAATTCAATATAATTTACATCTCCAAATTCTCCGCCAGTTTTAATGGGTTCGTTTTTCCAAGTAATTCTAAATAAATTTAATGGATGTAAGTCCCACAGACCAATGTTTTTCAATTTACTTTTTATTTTTTCATCTATTTTTTCAGGATTTTTCATTTCTGAAAATTTAGGTAAAATAATACCTCTTTCTGCAAATCTATTTACAGATTTTTTCAAAACTTTTTCATTTAAAACACTATCAATTATATTAATCATTTTTCCTCCAAAAACTTTAAATAATTTTATTTATAAACTGGATAATAAAGTTAAGCTTTATTA